>NZ_NUOW01000033.1:0-41947 GCF_002584635.1 Bacillus sp. AFS031507 | reverse complement strand
GTCCCCCTCCACCATTTATATTTTTAAAAAAGTTGGACATACTAAATAATATTACATCTCTATTGGGCTATAGCCAAGCGGTAAGGCATCGCACTTTGACTGCGACATGCGTTGGTTCAAATCCAGCTAGCCCAGCCAGAGAGCCATTAGCTCAGTTGGTAGAGCATCTGACTTTTAATCAGAGGGTCGAAGGTTCGAGTCCTTCATGGCTCATATAGTAACAGTCAGGAACTTTGGAGAAATCTCCAAGGTTCTTTTTTTATGAAAAGGCTCTGTTAAATTTAAATGTTGATTTTTTATATAATAAATTAGGGGAACCTTCATTTGTCAAGGTTCCCCATTTTTTTTTTAGCTATTGCCCCCGTTTGTCCAACAAGGGCAAAGAACGACTGCCCATAAAAAAGACAGCCGTCCAGTCTGATATATCAGTGTGTTTAGTTAAGCGAAAGTGTTTCTATATATATGTCAGCATATCGTCTGTTTATTTGATTTTCTCCGCCAACTCTAAAATAATTCCCTCTGGACCACGAACGTAGCATAACTTATAACTTTCTTCATATTGCTGTATTTCACTAAAGATTTCCGTGCCCTTCTTTTTCAATTTTGCAACAATAGCTTCAATATCTTCAACAGCAAAGCAAATATGTCGGATACCCAGCGTATTTGCAAAAGGTTGCTGAATATCTTTTTCATCTGACGGCGTATAAAATTTGACTAGCTCTATCCATGCCTGACCATCTGGCATCCCTAATCCTACACAT
This sequence comes from Bacillus sp. AFS031507, assembly GCF_002584635.1. Lineage (NCBI taxonomy): Bacteria > Bacillati > Bacillota > Bacilli > Caryophanales > Bacillaceae > Bacillus > Bacillus sp. AFS031507. Next base: position 41,186 of record NZ_NUOW01000033.1, on the reverse strand, counting down.
GCCGTTTTAACATCATTAAGCCCAACTATTCGGTCCAACTGTTCTCCATCCAATTCCCATTCCGCTTGCACTTCAAGTCCTAAATCAAGAAAAAACGCTTTAGCCTCTGAAAGATCATTTACGTTTATACTCACATGATCTATTCTATTGATCTTCATATCTCATACCTCCTTGAGATTAAGTGCTCATCGCAGAATTATTCAACAAACTTATTGCAAATTCCTGTCACGATTGTTAAATAAGCACTATACAGCGAATTTTGATAAGCGTAAACTATCGTAAGTATCTGTCATTTCAAAGACAAATGATGATAATAGAAAATCTTTAATATTGTGCTTTGTGTTTTCGTTACTGCGGCTATCGACAAACAAAAACCAGGCTAGGTAGTTATCAAGGTACTTCGTTGCGACACCTTTAAATCGGTTTATGAATTGTTTCAATCGGGAATGGAGACCATTAACGTTTTGAATATGATATAAGCCCTTAATAACGTGTTTACCATCGTTTGATTTAATTCTGTAATGCTCAATGCCTTTTTCTTTTGCATACGTTTTATAGGCTCTCCAAGCATCTGTTACAAGTACATTTTCGGGTGTCAACTTTGAACCAATCATTTTTTCAACTTTCGTCTTAACAATACGCCCCATACAAGCTACTTTTGAAATAGTCGCTTTTGTACGATCTCTAGCAACAAGAACACAAACCTGCTCGTGGCTGATTCTTCTGTGTTTGGAGCTGCCGCCACGTTTACGGGGTTTTCTACCAGTAATGTCACGTTGACCTTTTTGAGAGTATAAGAAATAGGTCTCATCGACCTCGACAATACCCGCAAATTGTTCAAAATCGATTTGTTTAAGAGCGTTCAAGAGCTTGTGTCTCCAAGGTATTTGTTGTGTCTGTAAAAGTCTTCCTGCAAGATTTACAACGATAACGTTGACGACCATTGTATTTCCCGAATCGAACAACGTGCACAGAATTACAGTGAAGGCACTCAAACCCATCTTTAAAGCGTGTCTCCCTCATTTCATTGATTAAACGTCCACCGACAGAGGAAGAAGGATCAACATAACGTTTTACCCATTGATAGACTTGTTCTTTTTTTGTAAGGGTTAATTTATCAATGTGATTTAATAATTGCTAAACGCCTTGTCCATCCTTATAACCTCCCCGAATACTTGTTCCTATATTAATTATATAAGGGAATCAGGGAGGTTTCAATTATCACCATTTACCTTTAACACAGCCTATGAAAAAGAAACAAAGTATCGTCAATAGGGGCTATTGACAACAAAAGTTTATAAAAAAAGGATCAAAGTGACGTCAATAAGGGCTATTGGCGATAAAAATTCATGGGACAAGCATCAAAGTGTCGCCAATCAAATCAGAGAATATTGAAATTCATTAGTCCAAAAGGGATCAGCGTTAGTTTTTTCTTAAATTTACATCCCTGCCTTAAATCAATTATTGGTTTAAGGTTTTTTCGTATATATATACATAATTTTGTCGAGTTGAGTCATCGGTATGAAAGCGGTTAAAATAGATACATAAAGAGGTAGGAGGAATTAATATGAGTAAGCTTTCAATTATTGGAATGCCGATGGATTTAGGTCAAATGCGACGAGGGGTAGATATGGGGCCAAGTGCCATCCGTTATGCCGGGATGGTTGAACGACTTAAGCCGCTATTTGATGAAATACATGATCTAGGTGATATTCCAATTGGCAGACCTGAAGTTGTAGTGGATAAAGAATCCAATTTGCGGAATCTTGATTTAGTTGCTGAGAAAAGTGCTTTGTTGGCAGAAAAAGTAGATGCTGCTGTCGAGTCAGGTGCGTTTCCGCTAGTGCTTGGCGGGGATCATAGTATTGCTATTGGTACTTTAGCAGGTGTCTCTAAACATTATAAAAATCTTGGTGTCATTTGGTATGACGCACATGGGGATCTAAATACGGCTGAGACAAGCCCATCTGGTAATATCCATGGAATGCCACTAGCCGTAAGTATCGGGTTAGGGCACAGCATGTTAACCGAGATTGGAGGATATGGTCCTAAAGTAAAACCTGAAAATGTAGTCATTATTGGTGCAAGAGCGCTGGATGATGGTGAAAAAGATTTAATAAAGGAAATAGGAATCAGAGTTTATACAATGCATGAAATTGACCGGATGGGGATGGCCAAAGTAATGGAAGAAGCCATCGCTTACCTGAAAGAGAAGACGGATGGTGTCCACCTTTCACTTGATTTAGATGGCCTAGACCCAAATGATGCTCCAGGCGTTGGAACACCAGTTATGGGTGGAATCAGCTACCGAGAAAGTCATCTTGCTATGGAGATGTTAGAAGAAGCAAAAATCATTACCTCAGCAGAATTTGTAGAAGTAAATCCCATTTTAGATGAAAAAAATAAAACTGCTAAAGTGGCAGTTGAACTGATGGGCTCATTATTCGGAGAAAAATTATTATAATAAATAAGTAAAGCTGCATTTCGTAAGAAAACGGGCCAACCTGTTCTTCTAGCGTGATGCAGCTTTTTTCTATTTTCTTCTTGTCAAAAAATTAAAAACCGTGTCAATTTATCTCCCTTCATAAAATCTTTAAACTAATTAGTAAGCCCTTTTAGTAAATTTTTGTTAATATTAAAGGTATTGAGAAGTTTTTTCGTGTAAAACGAAACTTTTTTGCTAACGATTCGTATTATCGGATAGCAGCAATGGAGCTGAGGTAACGTAATGGACGCAATTGTAAAAAAGAGAATAAAACAAGTAATCAAAGGGGATCAAGATGCCTTTGGTGAAATCGTTGAAATATATAAAAACAGTATTTATCAACTATGTTTCCGGATGCTTGGAAATCGTCATGAAGCTGAGGATATGGCACAGGAAGCTTTTATCCGTGCTTATGTGAATATCAAAACCTTTAATCAAGACTTGAAATTTTCAACCTGGCTTTTTCGGATTGCAACCAATCTGTGTATTGACCGAATGCGAAAAAAGAAACCGGATCATTATTTAGATGCAGAGGTTGCAGGGACAGAAGGATTAACAATGTATTCGCAGATCCCTTCGAACACACCGCTGCCAGAGTCAGAAGTAGAAAGCTTAGAGCTGCAGGATACGGTCCAGAAAGAGATATTAAAACTGCCCGATAAATATCGGACAGCCATCGTATTAAAATATATTGAAGAGTTGTCCTTAAATGAAATTAGCGAAATTCTTGATTTACCACTTGGAACGGTTAAAACAAGGATTCACCGTGGCCGGGAAGCGTTAAGACAACAATTACGATATGTGTGATAAGAGGTGAAACTGATAATGTGTCCAGAACAAATCATCGAACTAATGCATGAATACTTAGATGAAGAAATTACACCTGATCAAGAACGAATATTAAGAGAACACCTCCAAAACTGTAAAGAATGCGAAGCTATATTTAATGAGCTAAATAAGACGATCGCTTTTGTAAAGAGTGTGTCACATATGCAGGTACCTGATGACTTTACAGCGAATGTGTTGTCTCGTTTACCAAAAGAGAAACGAAAGATTTGGATGCAGCGTTGGTTGAAAAACCATCCTATGCTTGCAGCTGCCTCTTTATTTCTCATATTAATGATGGGAAGTGTATTTTCTACTTGGAATCAAGATCGAGAGTTTTCTGTCTCGAAGCAAAAAAACTTAGTAGTTAAAAATAATACGGTTATTGTACCTAAAGGTGAGACGGTCAAGGGCGATGTCATTGTTCGAAATGGGACATTAGAAATTGAAGGTGAAGTCCAAGGTGATGTGACAGTTATCAATGGTGAAAAATATTTGGCCTCTGCAGGACATGTAACAGGGCAGATTGAAGAGGTAAATGAAGTGTTCGATTGGATTTGGTATCATATTAAAAGAACCGCACAAGATGTGGTTCAAATATTTGAAGACCAACCGGAAACCAAATAAAAAAACAAATCACTCTGACCGGGTGATTTGTTTTTTTACCCAGATACATATAATAGGTACAAGATGTATTTATGGTATAATAAATAGGTTGTAATTTATTTGTGTTAAAGAAAATTACGGAGGAAGAACAATGCCGTTTGCTGATTTCGAACTATGGAAGTATTTAGCTAGTATTGTTGATATTGTCCTCGTATGGTATGTCATTTACAAGCTGATCAATGTGATTAGAGGAACGAAGGCTGTTCAATTACTAAAAGGCATTCTCGTTATTCTTCTAGTCAGAGTTGTCAGTGAGTTTCTAGGCTTCCAAACATTAAGCTGGATGATGGAACAGGCGATAACATACGGGTTTCTTGCGATTATTATCATATTTCAGCCAGAACTTAGAAGAGCCCTTGAGCAATTAGGCAGGGGGAAGTTCTTTTCAAGAAGCAGTAATCTGGATGATGAAGATCCGGAAAAAACGGTTGAGGCGATTGTTAAGGCAACTGATTATATGGCAAAGCGCCGTATTGGGGCGTTAATCTCGATCGAACGAGAAACGGGAATGGGCGATTACATAGAAACGGGAATCCAGTTGAATTCCAATATTTCTTCTGAATTGCTGATTAATATTTTTATCCCAAATACACCGCTCCATGATGGTGCGGTAATCATCCAAAAAAATAATGTCGCAGCAGCCGCATGCTATCTGCCGTTATCCGAAAGCCCGTTTATTTCTAAGGAGCTAGGAACCAGACATCGGGCTGCATTAGGAATAAGTGAAGTGACTGATAGTGTCACTGTCATTGTTTCTGAAGAGACAGGTCATATTTCCCTTACAATGAACGGGGAGCTTCACCGAGCGATTAATACAGAGCAACTGAAAGAATTACTTACGAGTGAATTGTTAATTCATTTGAAAACAAAACAAGCTTCTTCAGCTCGTTGGAACTGGAGGGGGAAAAATAATGGATAAATTGATGGATAATCCTTGGTTTATTAAAATTCTTGCCTTGTTGTTAGCGGTACTTTTATATTCTTCTGTACCACATACAGGTAAAAAAATAACGGATGTGAATGTGCCAGGAGAGCAATCAATAGAAACCATTACCAATATTCCTGTAAAGGTTTATTATGATACGGAAAATCTAGTGGTGTCAGGAATTCCAGCCACGGTTGATATCACTTTAAAAGGACCAATAACGCACATTCAGTCTGCCAAAGCGTTGAAGAACTTTGAGGTTTACGTAGATTTATCAAAAGCTAAAATTGGGAAACAGAAAGTAAAATTAAAAGTAAGAGACCTGTCGGATAAATTGAGTGCGACTGTGAAACCAGATAGTGTAAATGTATATGTTCAGGAAAAAATCACAAAGGAATTTAAAGTTGAGGCAGAATTTAATGCGAGCCAAATAGAAGCGGGTTATTCTGCAGGACAACCCGCTGTCGAGCCAAATAAAGTGAAGATTACCGGTGCAAAAAGTATCATCGACCGGATTACTTATGTAAAGGCTGCCCTTGAGGAAAAAGGTCAACTGAAAGAAACCATATCAGACGAGGCTCATGTCCAGGTTCTTGACAAAGATCTAAATAAGTTAAATGTAGTGGTGGATCCGGAAACGGTAGAAATCACGATACCAATAAAAAGCAACAGTAAGACTGTACCGATAAAAATTGTTAAAAATGGTACAGCCCCAGAAGGTGTGACGGTTGAATCGATTGATATCGATGAAAAAGTGGCAACAATCACAGGGGATGAAGATGTTCTTAAAAATACGGATAGTGTCCGTGTTGAGGTCGATCTCAGTAAAATTACCGATAACACCACCCTTACATTGCCTGTTATCATCTCTAATGGAATTACAAAGGTTACCCCGCAAACGGTAAAAGCAACCGTTGTGGTCAAAAAACAAGAAGAAAAAACTGTTTCGGATGTACCGTTAAACATTCAAGGATTATCCGAAGAATATAAGGCCACGATTAACGATCCAGGAAATCAAATGATTAATATACTTATTAATGGTCCCTCTTCGGCAGTTAGCAGCGTTAGGCCTGAGGATTTCAAAGTCTTTATTGATTTGTCTGGCCTTGTAGAAGGAGATCATATAGTCGACATTCACGTGGAAGGACCTTCGGCTGTAAAGTGGAAACCTACTAAATCATCAGCGAAAATTACGATCGAAAAAAATAATGCCTAATATCTAGCAATACACATGTTGAAGGAGAGATTTTTAAAATGGGAAAATATTTCGGGACCGACGGGGTACGTGGAGTAGCAAATAGCGAATTAACACCTGAGTTGGCCTTTAAATTAGGCCGCTATGGCGGATATGTTTTAACAAAGGATAAAGACCGTCCCAAAGTACTCATCGGACGGGATACGCGTATATCTGGCCATATGTTAGAAGGAGCCCTTGTGGCAGGGTTATTATCCATTGGAGCCGAAGTTATGCGTTTAGGAGTTATATCTACTCCAGGTGTTTCATATTTAACCAAAGCTTTAGGTGCCCAAGCAGGAGTCATGATTTCTGCTTCTCATAATCCAGTGGCTGATAACGGCATTAAATTTTTTGGTCCCGATGGCTTTAAGCTTTCCGATGAGCAGGAATTAGAAATTGAGACGCTCATCGATTTACCAGAAGATCAACTGCCTCGTCCAGTGGGTTCGGAACTTGGTCAAGTCATGGATTATTTCGAGGGCGGTCAAAAGTATCTCCAATATTTGAAAAATAGTGTGGATGAAGATTTTACAGGAATCCATATTGCCTTAGATTGTGCACACGGGGCAACGTCGTCTCTAGCGGCACACTTATTTGCCGATTTAGATGCGGACCTATCAACAATGGGCGCCTCTCCCAATGGCTTAAATATCAATGCAGGAGTGGGCTCAACACATCCTGAAGCACTAGTAGCCTTAGTCAAAGAAAAGGGTGCTGATGTAGGTCTTTCCTTTGACGGTGATGGCGACCGTTTGATTGCGATTGATGAAAATGGAGCAATTGTTGATGGGGACCAAATCATGTACATTTGCGGCAAATATTTGAAAGAACAAGGCCGCTTAAAGCATGGGACGATTGTATCAACCGTTATGAGTAATTTAGGCTTCTATAAAGCACTTGAGGCACATGGGATCCATAGTGTACCGACAGCGGTAGGTGACCGTTATGTTGTCGAAGAAATGAAGAAAAATGGGTTTAATCTGGGCGGCGAACAATCAGGCCATATTATTTTCTTAGACTATAACACCACAGGTGACGGTTTATTATCAGGCCTGCAATTAGTCAATATTATGAAGGCAACTGGGAAGCCTCTTTCTGAGTTGGCTGGTGAAATGAAAAAATTCCCACAAAAGCTTGTCAATGTGAGAGTAACCGATAAACATCATGTAACCGATAATGCAAAGGTAAAAGAGGTTATTGAGCAAGTTGAAACTGAAATGGCAGGAAACGGAAGAATTCTTGTCCGACCATCAGGAACGGAACCGCTTGTTCGCGTCATGGCAGAGGCACCGACAGAAGAACTTTGTGAATCCTATGTAAACAGGATTGTCGCAGTAGTAAAAGAAGAAATGGAATTAAAAGAATAAAGCAGAAAAATATATGCATAGGGGAACGATTCAAATCCCTTATGCATATTTTATTATGAATGAGCTATAAGTAATGAGAAAGATGAAAATCCCTGATTATGGTTGACGGTGACGCTCAATCATAGTAGTATTAATTTGCTTTGTTTTTTAAAGCAGATTGAATGCATATTTTTAATGAAAGGTGGGTAGCAAGAGAATTGTCCTTTTAAAAGCGCCTGGACTAACATAAAGTGGTGAGGTTAGTTGACGAGGAGGAGGAGTATCGAATGTTCGGCGGATACCTCCCGGTTGAGACGCACAACCGAAAATTTCTTCTTTAAAACACAGGGGCAACTCTGTGCACAAAGAGAAGAAAATGCGCATACTAGAAGTAATGTTTCAAAAGGGTATAGACAGATACCTGACCATAACATTGATCAGGGGGCAAGTATTGCCTCCAAGCATTATTGCCCCCTGGATAGGGAGGAAACAGAAGAATGTGTGGAATTGTTGGATATATTGGGAATAGAGACTCGAAAGAGATTTTACTAAAAGGTTTAGAAAAACTCGAATATAGAGGCTATGATTCAGCTGGAATCGCTGTAAAGAATGAGAACGGAATTCATGTTTTTAAAGAAAAAGGTCGTATTGCTGATTTACGCAGTATTGTTGATGAGGATGTACATGCACATATCGGGATTGGACATACACGCTGGGCAACACATGGGGTGCCAAGTAAAGGGAATTCCCATCCGCACCAGAGTACATCTGACCGTTTTACGCTCGTTCATAACGGGGTCATTGAGAACTACGATCTTTTAAAACAGGAATATTTATCTGACGTAACGTTTGAAAGTGAAACGGATACAGAAGTTATTGTTCAAATGATTGAGTTATTTGTTAACGAAGGTTTGGAAGTATTAGAGGCTTTCCGTAAAACGTTGACTCTTTTACATGGTTCATATGCACTAGCGCTTTTAGATGCAGAAGATAATGAAACCATTTATGTGGCCAAAAATAAAAGCCCGCTTCTTGTTGGTTTAGGTAAAGGCTTCAATGTTGTGGCAAGTGATGCAATGGCGATGCTGCAAGTAACTGACCAGTACGTGGAATTAATGGACAAAGAAATTGTTATCGTAACAAAGGATAAAGTAACTATACAAAATCTGAACGGTGAAATTATCAGCCGTGAACCATATACAGCTGAACTTGATGCTAGTGATATTGAAAAAGGAACATATCCTCATTACATGCTGAAGGAAATTGATGAACAGCCGCTTGTGATGCGCCGTATTATCCAAACATATCAAAATGAGCAAGGTGAATTAACCATTGATCGTGAAATCATCGATGCTTTAAACGGAGCGGATCGTCTGTATATTATTGCAGCTGGTACTTCCTATCATGCAGGACTTGTCGGGAAGCAGTTCATTGAGAAAATGGCAAAGATCCCCGTCGAGGTTCATATCTCCAGTGAATTCGGTTATAACATGCCGCTTCTTTCTGAAAAGCCGTTATTTATCTTCATTTCACAAAGTGGAGAAACAGCTGACAGCCGTGCCGTTCTTGTTAATGTAAAAGAGATGGGTTACCCTACACTAACGATTACAAATGTTCCAGGCTCAACGCTTTCTCGTGAAGCGGACTATACGCTTTTATTACATGCAGGTCCTGAAATTGCTGTTGCTTCAACGAAGGCATATACAGCACAGTTAGCGGTATTAGTTATTTTAGCTGAAGTTGCTGCCAAAAGCCGCAGCTTAGAAATTGACTTTGATCTTGTAAAAGAGCTTGGTATTGTTGCGAACGCAATGGAAGTTCTCTGTGATTCGAAAGAGCTTATTGAGCATATCTCAAGAGAGTTTTTATCCATAACTCGCAATTGCTTCTTCATTGGCCGTGGGATTGACTTCTATGTTGGTTTAGAAGGTGCCTTGAAACTTAAAGAAATTTCCTATATTCAAGCAGAAGGATTTGCAGGCGGCGAATTAAAGCACGGTACGATTGCTTTAATTGAAGAGGGTACACCGGTTGTTGCTCTAGCTACTCAAGAAAGTGTAAACATGAACCTGCGCGGAAATGTGAAGGAAGTAGTTGCTCGCGGAGCTAACCCATGCATCATTTCGATGAAGGGGTTAGATCGTGACGAAGATAGCTTTGTGATTCCAGAAGTAAATGAATTATTAACACCTCTGATCTCTGTTATACCAATGCAGTTACTTTCATACTACGCTGCCCTGCACCGCGACTGTGACGTTGACAAGCCACGTAACCTTGCGAAATCGGTGACTGTTGAGTAAATAAAAGTGTTAAATAATAAACTAAAGCTAAAGACTCGGTCCGGTGTTTTGGGATCGGGTCTTTTTCCCCTTAATGGATGAAGAAAAATAGCTAATCGCCGCCAATTGGGCAAACGCTATCGCCTGAGGAAATAGGCATTGAAATCCCTGAAAATGTAAGGTTTGTTCCGGTAGATTTAAAAAATGACTCCCTTCATGATCCATTGAAGAAAAGCGGCTATGATGAACAAAAATATACTTATTTTAGCCTGTTGGGCGTTGTTATGTACCTAGATAAAAAGGATTTCTATCAACTTCTATCTTCTGTTACGAAAATGTCTGTAAACGGAAGCTCTATTATCTTTGACTACCTCGATGATACTGCTTTTGATGACAGTATTGCCTCTAAGAAGCTAACCCAAATGCGACAAATTACTGCACATACAGGTGAACCAATGATTTCAGGCTTTGATCCGTTTGAACTCGATAGGGAGCTGCAGGATTGTAATATGTTACTCTATGAAAATCTTTCACCTGCTAATATCGAGGATATGTATTTTATGGGAAGAGAAGATGGACTACACGCCTTCGACCATTTTTATTTTGCTTATGTAGTTGTTCATAAATAACAGGAATCTTTAGACACCGTTCATTTGTTATGAACGGTGTCTTTTTACTTTGGTATTATAATCATCTAGATTCCGCTGGTCGATTGCCTACATGTAATTTGCGAAATTTAACATAGCTTCCAATTCGCCAAACGCAGATATACAGAAATGCCGATATCATTGTCAGAAGTGTAAATTCGATGTAATCCATACTTTTGAAATACTGACTTAAAGTTATGCGAATGACAATGATTGCGATGATTACATATTTAAACGTTTTATTTGGCTTTGAATAAATCAATCCATCTTCGCGGACCTCATATGATGTTTGAGTTAGCATAATCGCTCCAAACAATGTGCCGAGTAGACCAGCAATCAGCATTTCCCAAAAGACGGGCAGATGAAAGGGCTCACCTGGAATGTGCAGCAACTGACTGATACTAAACGAAAACATGACCAATACAAATAAAACAGGAGAGATAATACCGAAACCGCCTCTTTTGATTGGTCCTTTTCTTCCTTTCACTTTGAAAAAAAGAACAAGACCAATAATAACGAGGACAATTGCCATAATTATGATTGTTTTCAATTTGCTTCAATCCCTTTCGGAAGACATATAAATAATATTTTTATTGTATTGTTATCATAAGGGAAAATAACCTATGTACGGTAGTGGGAAATTTCATGCTTTTTAGTATGAGATTGTTCATGATTCTATGAAGAGCCCATGTTAGATGCGAGAAAGAAGATGAGTGTATATTTTGTTAAAAGTTCAAACATTAGTTATTTTATTATTCAGAAAATTATTGACAACAATAAATATAAAATGTTATTATTTTCCTCTGTGACTCAGGATAGATCAGGAGGGGATAACGGTTGATTCATCTACAAGGGATAAGCAAATCTTTCAAGGTAGCCCAGAGCCAGACAGGCGTTCGTCAGGCTGTGAAGTCTCTTTTTTATCGAAAACATACGGTTGTTGACGCTCTAAAGGATCTTTCTTTTTCTATTAAACCAGGAGAAATTGTCGGTTACATAGGTCCGAATGGAGCGGGGAAGTCCACCACAATAAAAATTATGAGCGGGATCTTGGTGCCTGACACCGGGAATTGCACGATCATGGGTTATACACCATGGAAAGACCGGGTGCATTATGTCCAAAATATTGGAGTTGTTTTCGGTCAGCGCTCACAGCTATGGTGGGATGTTCCGGTAATGGATTCCTTCGAACTCTTAAAAGACATCTACAAGGTTCCCCAGAAAGAATATCAAACTACGATTAATCTACTCATCGAAACGCTAGAACTGAAAAACATAATCAATTCACCCGTCCGACAATTAAGCTTAGGGCAGCGGATGCGCTGTGAAATAGCAGCTTCTCTCCTACATAATCCGAACATCTTATTTTTAGACGAACCAACCATCGGCCTTGATGCTGCTTCTAAAATAGCTGTCCGCCAATTCATCAAAACGATCAACAAGGAAAAGGGAGTCACCGTCATCCTGACCACGCACGATATGAATGATATCGAAGCGTTGGCTGGCAGGGTTCTTTTAATCGGAAAGGGGAGCTTATTGTACGACGGCAGTTTAGAGGAATTAAGAAAACAATTTGGTTCCCAGAAAACAATCACTGCTGATTTCCGCAAAAATGTAAATCCCATCGAGATCCCACATGCAAACGTGCTTTCATGGTCGCCGGAACGGGTCATCCTCAGCATTAATACGGAGCAGGTTAAAACATCGGAAATCATTACTCAGTTGTCCGATAAGCTTGAGTTGATTGATGTTTCGATTGAATCCCAACCGATTGAGGAAACGATACTCCAGCTTTATAAGGAGTACCGAATATGAGAGTGTATCTATCTGTTTTGAAGCTGCGGTTAAACATTGGCATGCAGTACCGGACTGCCGCATTGGCAGGAGTAGCTACTCAATTTTTCTGGGGTTTTATCTCAATTATGGTATTTGAAGCATTTTACGAATTTGCAACGAAAACTCCTCCTATTTCCTTAAAGGAATTAATCACCTACATTTGGCTGCAACAGGCCTTTCTTGTGTTCGTTACCGTCTGGTTTCGCGATAACGAGCTATTTGATTTGATAACAAGTGGTAATATTGCTTACGAACTATGCCGGCCATGTGAGCTCTATGGTTATTGGTATGCCAAGCTTCTGGCGCAGCGGCTGTCCAGTGCCTTCTTGCGCTGCTTTCCGATTCTAATTGTTTCATTCTTCTTGCCAAAACCATACAAGATGACACTGCCGCCAAGTTTACCTGCATTTCTATTATTCACATGCTCATTACTACTAGGATTACTTCTCTTAGTAGCGATCTCGATGTTCTTATATATATCCGTATTTGTGACCTTGTCCCCAATGGGATCGCTATTAATATTTGGTGTCCTCGGCGAATTTTTTGCTGGATTAATCATTCCTGTACCGCTTATGCCGGACTGGCTTCAAAAAATAGCTAATGTCCTGCCGTTTCGCTGGACGGCGGATTTCCCGTTCAGGGTTTACTCAGAACATATCCCACCGCATGACGCCATCATCGGTATCATCATCCAATTGATTTATATTGTGGGTCTTGTCTGGCTAGGGAGGTCGGCACTAAATAGAGTATTGAAGAAAGTTGTCGTCCAAGGAGGTTAACCAAAAATGAGAATATATTTTAAATACTTATTGATTCTCTTTAAATCACAAATGCAATACCGGACATCGTTTTGGCTATTATCGCTGGGCCAATTTTTTATTCCTTTTTCGATCTTTGCAGGTCTATACTTCTTATTCGAACGGTTTGGGCAAATAAAAGGATGGCAATTCTTTGAGGTAGCACTTTGCTTCGGGATCATTCATATGGCGTTTGCGCTGAGTGAATGCTTTGCCCGCGGTTTTGATGCTTTTTCCAGCTTGGTTCGGAATGGTGAATTTGATCGATTACTCGTTCGCCCTCGCAGTACGTTTATTCAAGTACTCGGGTCCAAATTCGAGTTTACGAGAGTCGGCCGGCTCCTTCAAAGTACGATTGTATTGGTCTGGGCCCTAATCCATCTCAAAATAGAATGGAGTATGGTAAAAGCAGTCACACTAATGCTGATGATTGTTAGCGGTGTGCTTATTTTTACAGGCATCTACATCTTGGCGGCCACCCTGTGTTTTTGGACGATTGAAGGACTTGAGGTGGTTAACATTTTTACCGATGGCGGGAGAGAAATGGCGCAATACCCATTAAATATTTATCAAAAGTGGGTAGCCCGTTTTTTTACCTTTGTAATCCCGTTTGGGACCGTGAATTACTTGCCGCTTCTTTATATTCTTGGAAAGAACAGTGGGAACGTCCTCCTATATATACTGATTCCTGTAGCTGGCAGCTTGTTTATCCTCCCGTGTCTCCTTGTCTGGCAGTTTGGTGTAAAACATTATCGCTCCACAGGTTCCTAAATCAAAAGCTGAGTTCTTATCTAATCCGGAACTCGGCTTTACTTTTGACCTATTTGGAAACCAAACCTATCTTATGGTATATTTAAGTAAATGACTGAAAAACTGAAATGGTCAGTAGGGGTGTGGACATGGCAACAGATAGAAGAAAGATGATTGTAGAAGCGGCAACAAAGTCTTTTTCATTATTTGGCTATAAAGCAACAACGATGGATCAAGTCGCAAAACTGGCCAATGTAGGCAAAGGGACGATTTATACCTTTTTTAAAAACAAAGAAGAATTATTCGAAGAGATAATTTCCACTTTGGTCAAAGAAATGATTGCTGAGGCAGAATTCGTCATCGAACCAGAGTTACTCTTCACAGAAAACGTGCACCGGGCACTTTATCGTTTATTAGAGTTTCGCGCTCAGCACCAACTGATGATTAAACTGGTGCAAGAGGAAGCGGAAATGGGGACTCTAGCGGTTTCGGAAATGCTGCAGCATGTTGAGGATGAAATCATTGCCTATTTAAGGCAGAAAATTGACACGGCTATCACGAAAGGGGCAATCCCACCGAACGACACCGAAATTACCAGCTTTCTTCTTTTAAAAATGTATATTGCCCTAGTTTCAGACTGGGAAAGAAATCATCAGCCGCTGAGCTCGGAACAAATTGCGGAAATCATGAAAGTATTTTTAGTAAAAGGTCTATCCAAATAAAAAAAGACTTGTGCGTACCTCTATACAAGTCTTTTAATTAATCGGTGCGTCACTAAGTGGCGCTACCGATTTCTTATTTTAAAAGATAAATATTTTTTGAAGCAGTGGCAATTTTTTGCCTATTCTTATTACTGCTTCCTGTGAGTTCTTCCATTAAACTTAAAAATGTTCCAAAAAGGTAATTAACCACGGAACCGGCAAGTATTCCAAATCCTAGTGCAGTTAAGAAATAAGTAGTATTGTAACCGTTTACAAATTGACCTAACAAAATAAGAATGAGCCCTAGACTGCTTCCAAAGATAGCTGTTTTCTTAAATGTAAAAATACTCTTTAAGTGTTTTTCCTGCATCACCATCAACTCCCTTGTAAGAATATTCTATCAATTGTCACAAAATTGTCAAACTTTTTTTAAAAATTTTGCTCTTTTAAACTTAGCTGTTGATTTCCTCTCAATGCGCTTCGCTTTCCGCGGGTACTAACCGCCTCCTCGGCGCTAACCGCCTCCTCGGCGCTACGCGCCTTCCGCTCCAATCAACGTAGGCTTTAAAATCAACAATGCCCTTTAACACAGCCTATAAATAAAAAAGGAGACCTAACAAATTAGGCCCCAGGTATTACTTTTTCTTCGCTAAGTTTTCTTGTGCCATTTTGACCAACTCACGGACCATGCTGCCGCCCAGCCTGCCGCCAACCTTACCGGCCTGTTCAGACGTGAGCTGACCATTATAGCCCTTCTTCAATGGAACACCCACTTCTTCTGCTGCTTCAAATTTCGCATCCTCAGGGTTCTCAGTATTCGCGACCTTCGCTTTCAACACATCCAAGCCATTGCGCGCCTCGGGGACAAGGATTTTATTTCTTCTTCTCGCCATAAAAAATCCCTCCTTTAGTTGTAGGATTACCTGAATGTAAAAAATAATCAACAATCACTGGAAAAATCCATTTTAATCCAGTATAATACGGATAATAAATTCGGATAAAATCAATGATAAAGAGAGTAGTTATCTATGATGTACCAGCGATTCAGGGGTGGTGGGAGCCTGAAACAGAACAGATAATGAAGCGCACTTTTGAGATGTGTACCTGAACTCGAGTAAGGTATGCCGGAGGATCCTCCGTTACAAAGGAAAGCTGGTTCTTTTGAACAATTAGAGTGGTACCGCGGGATAATAAACTCTCGTCTCTTTTAGTAGAGACGGGAGTTTTTTGTTTTTTTAGAGATAAAAGGAGGTATTAAAGATGAATTTTAAGCAGGAGCTTGCTGCCATTTTACATGAATTACTGGACCAAGAGATTTCACAAACCAATCTGGAACTGATGATTGAAAAACCTAAGAATCAGGAGCTCGGAGATTTAGCCTTTCCTTGTTTTACACTAGCGAAGCTAAAGAGAAAATCCCCCAATCTAATGGCTGAGGAGTTAAGTAAGAAGATTAACTCTCCCATTTTTGAAAAAGTAGAAGTGGTTGGAGCCTATCTTAATTTCTTCCTAAACAAAAAGACTGCTTCTGAAAAAGTAGTGAATGAAATCATCTCGCAAAAAGGGAAGTATGGTGCGCTTACGTTTGGGGATGGCGGTGCTGTCACCATAGACATGTCCTCCCCTAATATTGCTAAACCCTTTTCAATGGGGCATTTGCGGTCAACGGTGATTGGCAACTCGCTCGCATTAATTGTCGAGAAATGTGGTTACAAGCCGATTAAAATCAATCATCTCGGTGACTGGGGGACACAGTTCGGGAAGCTGATCACTGCCTATCAATTATGGGGAGATGCCGAAAAGGTCAAGCAGAATCCGATTAAAGAGCTATTAACCCTGTATATAAAATTTCACAAAGAAGCGGAGACGAATCCAAGCCTTGAAGACCAAGGGCGCAGCTGGTTTAAAAGGCTAGAAGACGGAGACGAACAAGCATTAAAACTCTGGAAATGGTTTCGTGATGAGTCATTAAAAGAGTTTTCGCGAATATATCAGTTAATGAATGTCGAATTTGACTCTTATGCCGGCGAAGCCTTTTATAATGACAAAATGGAGCGTGTCGTCAAGCTTCTTGAAGAAAAACAGCTATTGGTCGAATCCGAGCAGGCACAGGTGGTCGAGCTCACCGAAGAACAGCTGCCGCCATGCCTGATCAAAAAATCTGATGGGGCAACGCTGTATGCGACCCGAGATTTAGCGGCGGCTCTTTATCGCCAGGAGGAATACCAATTTGTCCTATCCCTATATGTGGTTGGCCATGAACAAAGCCTCCACTTCAAACAGTTAATGGCTGTGTTAGCAAATATGGGCTACGATTGGTCGAAACAAATGCATCATATTCCATTCGGATTGATGCTAAAAGATGGAAAGAAAATGTCCACGCGAAAAGGCAAGGTAGTTTTATTAGAAGAGGTCTTAAATGAATCAATTGCGATGGCGAGGCATAATATTGAAGTGAAAAATCCAAATCTCACAAACAAAGAGGATGTGGCTAAACAGGTCGGTGTTGGAGCAGTAATTTTCCATGACTTAAAGAACAATCGAATGAATGATATTGAATTTTCGTTAGAAGAGATGCTCCGCTTCGAAGGAGAGACAGGTCCCTATGTACAATACACCTATGCTCGTGCCTGTTCTATTTTACGAAAGGCGGATGTAAATGCGGAGTTAGGTGCGTTAACCTACGAAAATACTTGGGAGAAGGAGTGGAAGATAACCAGCCTTTTAATGGAATTTTCGCCAGCCATTAAAAGAGCTTGTATAAACTTTGACCCGTCCCAAGTGGCTAAATATGTTATTGATCTAGCACAAGCCTTCAATAAATATTATGCAGAGGTAAAAATCCTCGAAGACACTCCAGAACAGCAGGCACGGTTAGCGCTTGTCTATGCAGTAACGGAAGTTTTGAAAGAAGGATTATGTTTATTAGGGTTACAAGCTCCAGCTGAAATGTAAAAGGTATTAGTTTAGTAATCGGGTGCTATCGTATAAAATATAGCTATACAGTGAAAAGGGAGGCAAAGTGGGATGAGTGAATTATTATTTAAGCATTATGATTTAGCAAGGGATAGGTTTGTTAAAAGTGTTGATGCATTAGAAGAGGGGATTGCTGATGTTCAGCCGGAAGGGTTTAACAATACCATCCACTGGCATGTTGGCCATGTCTTAACTGTTGCCGAGCAATTTATGTTTGGCTTCCCGAAAAAATCAACCCAGCTGCCAGCAAACTATATGGAGTTATTTGCCTCTGGGACTAGTCCAGCTGCTTGGGACGGAGATGTTCCTCAGCTGCAGGATTTGGTCGTGCAGCTGCAAGAACAAGTGGCAAGGATTAAAGAAATTCCAGCGGAGAGTTTTAACCAAAGGCTTAAAACACCATTCCTTGGTCAGGAAACGTTTGGTGAACTAACAAATTTTGCGATTTTCCATGAGAGTATTCATTTAGGACAAATTCAGGCAATGAAACGTGTCATTAATGCAGCGGTAAAATAGTTTTTTGAAAAAAGCTACTGTAAAAGCATGGAGACTAAATAATGGCTCCATGCCTTTTTGTTTGACGAATAGTGGTAAAAATAAATATTATATGCCCTCAACTTATAATTTTCTTCATAATCATGCTATTTAGGATAAGACTAAGTAGTAATATTAATTTTAATCGACATTACATGAAGAATTTGGTACTTCTTCAAAAGAAACACTTCATATTAACTACAGTCTTGTGTTAAAATCAATCGGTAATTCTACTTCTAATGTGGTGGGTGAATCAGGTGCTCTCTTCTTTTAAGAGATTCTTAATCGGCCGGCCGTTAAAATCAACGGCACTAGGCGAACAAAAATTAAACATTTTGAAGGCGTTAGCGATTCTCTCTTCCGATGCCTTATCATCTGTAGCTTACGGAACTGAACAAATTCTAATTGTGTTAGCAACGGTAAGCGTCATTGCCTATTGGTATTCGGTTCCGATTGCAGTTGGAGTATTATTTCTATTAGCGGCGCTAATCCTTTCCTATCGGCAAATTATCTATTCCTACCCGCATGGCGGTGGGGCCTATATTGTTTCGAAAGAGAACATCGGTGAGAAAGCGGGATTAATTGCCGGGGGATCCCTTTTGGTCGATTACATATTGACGGTGGCAGTAAGTGTTTCTGCTGGTACGGATGCGATTACGTCAGCCTTTCCAACCTTACATGAGCATACCGTCGGGATTGCGTGTGTTCTGGTAGTTCTGATTACAATTCTTAATCTACGCGGTTTAACAGAATCAGCGTCAATCTTAGCTTATCCGGTCTATTTGTTTGTTGTTGCCTTGTTCATTTTAATTGGTGTGGGTCTCTTTAAAATCATGACTGGCCATGTATCACCGACTGTTCAGCATGCACCAATTGGGGCGCCTGTTCAAGGGATTACGCTTTTCTTGCTGCTTCGCGCCTTTGCGTCGGGATGCTCGGCATTAACTGGGGTAGAAGCCATATCGAATGCGATCCCAAGTTTTAAAGATCCGGCACCAAAGAATGCGGCCAAAACATTAGTATTAATGGGGACGCTTCTTGCGTTGTTATTTACGGGTATTACTTTCCTAGCTTATTATTACGGTATATCGCCAAGGCATGACGAAACGGTCGTCTCGCAAATTGCCAAAGAAACCTTCGGGCGTAATTATCTTTACTTTTTTGTCCAAGGAACAACCGCCCTTATTTTAGTTCTGGCAGCTAATACTGGATATTCTGCTTTTCCTTTATTAGCGTATGCACTTGCCAAGGATAAGTATATGCCAAGAATGTTTACGATTAGGGGGGACAGGCTCGGGTATTCGAACGGGATTGTTTCCTTAGGAGTAGCCTCCATCTTGCTTATTATCTTCTCTAAAGGTCAAACAGAGCACTTAATCCCGCTTTATGCGGTTGGTGTATTTATTCCGTTCACCTTATCTCAAACGGGAATGATTATTAAATGGTTACGGGAAAAACCGGCCGGATGGGTTGCTAAACTTAGTGCCAATTTAATTGGCGCGCTCATCACCTTAGCTGTGTTAATTATTTTCTTCCTGACGAAATTTAGTCAAGTATGGTTTGTGGTGATCTTCTTACCAATAATCGTTTTTGCCTTCAAACGAATTAATTATCATTATGAAGCGGTGGGGGAACAATTGAGGATTCATCCCGACCATCCAGCGCTACCGATTGAGGGAAATGTCATTATTGTACCTGTTGCAGGGATTACGAAAGTGGTTGAAAACTCAATAAATTATGCGAAATCATTAACTGACCAAATCTTTGCTGTTTATGTGTCGTTTGACCGTGAGGATGAAAAGCGATTTGAAGAAAAATGGCAGCAATGGCAGCCGGATGTCAGGCTCGTTACCTTACAATCACATTATCGAAGTGTGCTTATTCCCTTATCGAAATTTATTGATACTGTAGAAAAAAAGGCGGAGGAAAATAATTATCGTGTAACGGTTTTGATTCCGCAGTTTATTACCAAAAAGAGTTGGCATAATATCCTGCACAATCAATCAAGTTTATTAATTCGTACCTATCTTATTTTTAAAAAGAGGGTTATTGTGTCCACACTGCCATTTCATTTTAAAAAGTAAAAGGTGGGTGGGATATGGATTTTTTGGTCGAAAATAAATGGATCATACTAGTCAGTCTTGAAGTATTAGCGTGGTCATCGACAATCTTTATGTTATATGCCAGGTATGGTTTGAAATCAAGCTTCTGGTTTAAGATAGCAACGGTATTATTTGCGCTAACAGGGGTAATTCCACAGGTGTTAATGGGGATCGTAAACTTTATAGCAACCAAGAAAGTCGACCTCTTCACGTTAATCATTGTTTTACTCATTTTATATGGATTTACGCTTGGGAGAAACCATGTGAAAAGGCTTGATACATGGGCACAAAGGAAATTCTCAGCAAGGAAAAACCACCGGGATTAATCGGTGGTTTTCTTTGTTTTTTTGATTAAAAAATAGATCGCCCCTAGAACAATGGCTCCGATGATGGCCGGCATCACATAGGGGTGTGCGTATTCTTTAATATGTGCCCAGTTACTGCCTAGGACTTTACCTAGGTATAGAAACAGAATGGTCCAGGGGATAATGGCTGCCACAGTGTAGAGAGTAAATTTAGTTGCTGACATTTTGGCAATGCCCGCCGGAATGGAAATCGCGTGTCTGACAACTGGAATGAACCTTGCGGAGAAAATCACTCCAGCACCATATTTTTCAAACCATTGTTCAGCTATATCGATATGATTCTTTTTAATAAGGACATATTTTCCGTATTTTTCTAAGAAAGGTCTGCCCCCGTAGTAACCCGCCCAATATAAAAATAACTGGGCGAGCGTTCCGCCGATCGTCCCGGCAATCACTGCCCCGATAAAATTAAGATGCCCCTGTGAAATCATATACCCGCCATAACCCAAGACGATTTCACTTGGAATAATCTCTATCATTAATCCTAAGGCAATGCCGAAATATCCTAATTGTGATAAGAACTCCAAAATATTATTAATAAAGTCTGTCATAATCCACCTTCACTTATTAAAAAATAATCAGTCTAACTTAATAATTTTATAACAGTTTGTCTCATAATGATATAAATATGGTGTTTATCATTGAGACATTCAAAATTCATGGAAATTTTGAAAGGTCTACCTTACTTAACGATTCACTTCAAAAAAGGTTTCATTTTTTCTACAAATACTTTAAAAACATGGTTGCAATCCCAAAGTAGGTAAGCAATGAAAAAATGTCATTCAAGGTGGTGATCAGAGGTCCTGAGGCAACTGCAGGGTCAATTTTTAAACGAAAAAGAATAAGCGGAATAATCGTCCCTGCAAGTGTCCCAATGATTAACGTGAAAAATAGCGAGCAGCCGACAACGGCACCTAAAATGAGACTTCCCTGCCATATATATGCGATGACCGCGATAAGAACAGAGCAGGTGATCCCGATCGTAATCCCAACACCAAGCTCCCTTGCGATTAAGCGGGTAATTACGCCCTTATCAATATCGTAGGAAATCAGCCCTCTTACTACGACCGCAAGGGATTGGGTTCCAGTGTTTCCTGTCATCCCTGCAATCATCGGCATAAAAAAGGCAAGTGCTACAACCTGCTTGAGGGTATCTTCAAAACTGCTGATAATTCTCCCAGAGATGACTCCGATGAACAAAAGCAGGATGAGCCAAGGGAGTCTTCTTGCAGCCGCAACTAATGTTTTGGTTTCAAAGTCGATTGATTTCCCAGTAGCAGACAATTTTTCGATATCTTCATTTGCTTCCTGAATCACGATGTCGATAATGTCATCGACCGTGACAATCCCAACGAGGACATTATTCTCATCCACAACCGGAATGGCTAGGAAATCATACCGTTCCACGATTTGCGCCACAACCTCTTGGTCTGTTGCCACCGTAACGGAAATAATCCTTTCATACATAATCGTTCGTATCTTTTCGTCTGGCTCTGCTAATAGTAAATCACGATAAGAAACTACGCCGACAAGTTTTCGGTCTTCATCAATCACATATAAATAGTTAATAGATTCGGCAAATTCTGCGAATACTTTAAACTTATCAACTGCTTCACGAACCGTAAAATAGCTTCGGATCCAAACAAATCGGTTGGTCATGATTCTTCCGGCTGTTTCCGGAGGATATTTCATGATATCTTGGACGGCATTAGACTCCTCTGCTTTCATCCCAGATAGGAGGGAATCCTTCTTCTCCGGTGATAATTCATGCAGTAATAACGCCAAATCATCATTATCCATTAAATCAAGGACCTTACTTGATTTTTCAATTCCTAAAATATTTAATAAGCCGAGCTGGTCTTCTTTATCAAGCTCTTCCATTAGGTCAGCTAGAATATCAAATTTTAAAAACAGGAGAAATCGTCCTTTGTGTTTTTCAGGTAGATCTTCATATATCTTCGCTATATCATAGGGTTGGAGTTCTTCGAGTATTTTTTCGAATTCAGTTTTTTTATTTTCTTTTAAGGTTTTAATAATATAAAGACTTAATTCATCTTGAGTCATATCTTTAATCATATGTGATAGACCAGCTCCTTATCTTGCTAATGCATAGATTCTAATTTGATAAAGAAATATAGATGAAAAAGGAAAGTTAACAAATAATAATCAATAGGCATAAACCTAGTATGTGTTAATCAAACTTATTATTTGTAAAAGAATTGAAATAAGCTATTTGGACTATTATTTGATAAAATAAGGAAGTATTGACTAAATCATTTCATGTGTTGATCGGAGGAGGTTTGCTTTGAAGAAGCATCATCAAGACATACAGGATCTCATCTATGTCCATTTGAACCAAACAGACCAGTATGTAATGTCTTCCGGTATCGAATTTGCTGAATTCGCTGCTGCTTTTTCAGGTTCATTAAATCACTTGCTTTTACTAAAGCACCGCTTTGATGATGCTGATTTTAATATGCATACACAACTCGAATATTGCCCTGAAGAAGGAATTAAAAAGTTAGCAGCGGACAATGTTTATAGTTACGAAAACTTTTGCTGGATTGATTTTATTGAGGAAGATGTGTTGAATGAACTGACGGGACAGGAAATCGCTGAATTATTGTACTTAGGTCATCAAAAGCATCATTTGAAATTGCCTTTTTATAATAAATTAGGGAACCGTTTTGTTTATTTAGCACAAGATGATGGCTGGTATAACAAAACTTATTACCGCAGCTTCAAAGATTTTTTTCATGTGCTTAGCGAAGTAGTGGCCGTAAAATTAGGAGATCTTAAGATTGAAAAATCGATCCTGGGATTTCGTAAGAAAAGAACGTATCCTCAGGTGAATAAAGAAATCCTGCTTTCATTAACACCTTTCATTAAAGAAGGAATTTGCATATCATTACGAGCTGCAGATCACCAGCGAGGGAAAATTGAAATTCCCATCTGGGTAATTGGTGATTTCGCGAATATGGATGATATGGTGGAGGAATATGATCAAATATCATCTAAACCATATCACGCGAAAATTATTTTTGATAAGAAGACAAAAGAATGGAAATTAAACGTCATCTAAATCATTTGGCTTGATAAAATAGTCCCACTCCATTTGGGGTGGGACTTCTTCATTGTCCAGCTCCAGCGCCCAGTGGACTTCGCCCTTTTCCCTACGATAAGTCAAGCACGAATGCGCTAACGCTCTCCGTGTTTCCTTTATCTCAGTCAAAG
This sequence comes from Bacillus sp. AFS031507, assembly GCF_002584635.1. Taxonomy (NCBI): domain Bacteria; kingdom Bacillati; phylum Bacillota; class Bacilli; order Caryophanales; family Bacillaceae; genus Bacillus; species Bacillus sp. AFS031507. The sequence continues at coordinate 17,481 of NZ_NUOW01000033.1, read as the reverse complement.
TGCTCCAGTCCATACGCCGCTAAACGGGCGCTTGCGCTTTTATTATGAAAACCAAAGGCTGAATAATCCTTCGTTCACGCCTAAGTTATACATATAATAAATTCCGAATAATATGCTGATAATGCCTGCGAGATGATTCAAATATCTATTCAACTGTTTACCGGATGTCAAAACAAAGGGGATACCAATAACAGTTGAAAAGCTGAGCATACCAACAACGGTGCCACAACCGAAAATAAGTATGTATAAAGCACCTTGCCACGCGGTCGAAACGGTACTCATTGTAAGCAGAACCATTGCTGCACTGCCGGCAAGCCCGTGAATGAGCCCGATGAAAAAGGATTTATAATGGGTACGGCCTTTTTTTTCAATGGTCTGGCTACCCTCGGTGTGTGGGTGATGATGGCGATGTTTCATAAACGCTACAATACTATTTAAGCCGAGACTAACTAGCATAATTCCCACGATAAACTCAAGACTCAGGGCGACCGTATCTGTGATTGTGTTTTTGGCTACAATCAAAAACATTCCAACAATGAAAAGAGTAGCCGTGTGCCCGATACCCCAGTAGACACCGGCAAAGATTGAGCGCTTTAAATTTTTTGATTCGCTTGCAATGGTTGAAACTGCAATAACATGATCAGGCTCGATTGCATGCTTAATTCCCAGCAAAAAGCCTAATAATAATATGGATAAAAGTGATCCCGTCATTATGTGCCTCCAGATTAGCGTTTTAAAATAATTATACATGAAATATTAGGATAAACGGGAATGAGAAAATTGACAATTTAACCAGCGCTAGTTTTTAAGCAAGCTATGGCCATCATAAAATATTCAGTAGGAAAAAACATATAAAAAATTGGTGGACTACATTTCCTTTCTTTTTAAAATAAGTGTTAAAATATAACCGTGAATGAGAAAATGGAGGTTTTCGTATGAAAACAAAATTAGGTTTATTATATGGAGGAAAATCAGCCGAACACCAAGTGTCCCTGCAGACAGCACTGGCTGTCATTCGAGCGTTAGACCTTGAAAAATTTGAAATTCATCCTATTTACATAAATACAGAAGGAAAATGGATAAAAGGACCGCAGTTAAGTGAGCCGGTTGAAAACGTGAAGGCGCTCGAATTTGCAGAGGGGAATCAATTATCGCCTTTATCGCTCGCACCCGCACTTTTCCAAGCTGAGAAGCAGGAAACACTTGATGTCATCTTTCCGTTGCTGCACGGACCAAACGGAGAAGATGGAACCGTACAAGGTTTATTAGAACTATTAAACCTCCCATACGTCGGCAATGGAGTTCTAGCTTCAGCGGCGGGAATGGATAAGGTTATGATGAAAAATGTATTTGCACAGGCAGGGCTTGCCCAAGTAAACTATGTTGCCTTTATTAAAAGTGAATGGGAGAAAGCAAAAGCAGAGGCTTATAGCAAGGTCGAAACAGAACTTGGCTATCCTTGCTTTGTAAAGCCCGCAAACCTTGGTTCCAGTGTCGGAATCAGCAAATGTACAAATCGTGCGGAATTAGAAACCGCTTTTGCTGAAGCTTTTCAATTTGACCGCAAAGTCATCATTGAAGAAGGCGTCGTTGCTCGTGAAATCGAGGTGGCGGTTCTTGGGAATGATGAGCCTGAATGTTCGGTTGCCGGTGAAATTGTTCCGAAAAAGGATTTCTATGATTATAAAGCGAAATATGAAAGCGGGGATACAGCGCTGATCATCCCTGCAGACATAACAGACGAAGAATCACAACAAATTAAACAAATGGCAATCCAAGCTTTTAAATCTTTAGATTGTTCTGGTTTAGTCCGTGCCGATTTCTTCTTAACAAAAGATGGAAGAGCGCTAATTAATGAGGTAAATACGATGCCTGGCTTCACCCCATTTAGTATGTTCCCGCTCTTGTGGAAGCACACAGGCATAGAGTACCCACAATTGATTGAGAGACTTGTAAGTCTTGCGAATGAAAGACATGCAGAGAAACAACAGATAAAGTTTACTTTCTAAAAAACGGAGACACGGCTGTAGCTGCCGTGTCCATTTCTATGAGAAAAGCGAAAGCGCCCGTTTAGCGGCGTATGGACTGGAGCGCTCCAACTGAAAAGGAAACACGGAGAGCGATAGCGCATTCGTGCTTGACTTATCGTAGGGCGGAGAGCGAAGCACACTAGCCGCTGGGCTCTGTAGCTAGACAGTAAACAAAGTCCAAAGAAATAAATAAAAAAGGAGGATTTCAATGATAATACGATCGTTACAACAGGTTGCTGAAATGGTTTCTGCTCAAAATGATGGGAGTCCGTTTGCTGAAAAGATAATCACGGGTGTTTCCATTGATTCCCGTAAGATTGAAAATGGTAACCTGTTTATTCCTTTTAAAGGAGAGGTTTCAGACGGACATAAATATGTGGAAGAATCCATCAGTAAAGGAGCAGCTGCAGCCCTTTGGCAAAAGGATGTCCCAAACCCGCCCACCCATTTACCCATTTTGATTGTCGATAATTGTCTTGTGGCCTTACAGGAATTAGCAAGAAACTACCGAAAACAATTAAACGTAAAAGTGGTTGGTATCACAGGAAGCAATGGGAAAACAACGACAAAGGATATGACTGCCGGCATTCTTGCCACAAATTATAAGGTTCAAAAGACAGAAGGAAATTATAATAATCATATTGGTCTTCCATTAACGGTTTTAGGCTTACACGAAGACACTGAAATTGCCGTCCTTGAAATGGGAATGAGCGGCAGGGGGGAGATTGAATTCCTAACGAAGCTTGCCTGCCCGGATGCTGTGGTGATTACCAATATTGGAGAGTCACATCTTCTCGACCTTGGTTCAAGAGAAGGTATTGCGGAAGCAAAGCTTGAAATCCTTCAAGGGCTAAAAGAAGGTGGACTTGCTGTCCTCCATGGTGATGAACCATTGCTGATGGAACGAATTCAACAACATAAAGTTAATGTACGGGTTAAAACATTCGGCAGAAATGAAACGAATGATCTATATCCAACTGATATTACTCAGTTAGAGAATGGGAATCGTTTCAAAATCAACGCTTCAAAGACTACTTTCGAACTTCCAGTATTAGGAACGCATAATATTTTAAATGCACTTGCCTCGATGTTGATTGCTAACTATTTTTCAATCCCTTTCGAAAAAATGAATGAGGGGTTAGCTGGTATTAAGTTAACGAATATGCGTATGGAGTTAGTAGAAGGGGATCAGGGCGAAAAAATAATTAACGATGCTTATAATGCAAGTCCCACTTCCATGATGGCGGCGATCGAATTAGTTTCCAATCTTAAGGGGTATGATCGAAAAATCCTTGTCTTAGGGGACATGTTAGAGCTTGGTCCAGAGCAAGAACAGTATCATCAGCAAATTGGAGCTACTTTAAACCGTGATAAAGTCGATCTTCTGTTCACCTATGGAAACTTAGGGGGGCATATTGCAAAATCAGCCAGAACTGTTTTGGGAGAAGAAAGAGTGTTTGCTTTTACAGAAAAAGCATCACTTATTCAAGAATTAAAGAGACATGTAAATAAAAACACCTTAATCCTTGTCAAAGCATCCAGAGGTATGAAATTAGAGGAAATCGTAACGGCATTGCAAAAAAAATAAAAGAAATTAAAACTGACGAATTAATGAATGATTTAAGCTTGATAAAAGAAAAATAACTGAGACCCCCCTTGTGTGGAGAAGTTGCCCTTCTTATCGAGTATTAGACAATTTGATGAAGTAATAGGATCGGTTTGAAACTGTAACAAACTTGTCTTTATTGCAAAATGCTAGCAATAGTGGTATGATGTTCATCAACGTGTCTAAAGAACGATTATTAAAGGGCATACTCCTTGAGGGAGCATGTTTTTTTTTGGTAAAATAAAGATGTTACCTAATTACGGCATTTTGATGCGTGTCCGCTCAAGCGCCAAGGGAACCGAGCCGTTTCGGTCCTGCCTAAGATGAAGTATAAAAATCCACTGCCATCCTGTGATAAAATTAAAACTTATTTTATCCTTGATGAACTTTAAACCTACTTGATCAAAGATGAAAGATAACCTATAGCATTTTTAATTAAGTCAAAATAGGACTTCAACTTGGGCCCTCCAGCGCTTTTCGCCTCTAAGAGCAGGCGCTTCCGCTTTTCTGAGTATCAGGCGAAAATATTCAGCACTTAAAAAATATTTTCACATAGATGAAGGAGAATGAAAACATTGACAAAGTTTGAAGAATTAGGTCTAAGTCAGGCCACATTACAATCTGTCCTCAAAATGGGTTTTGAGGAGGCAACACCAATTCAGTCAGAAACTATTCCATTGGGGCTAAAAGGTATTGATTTGATCGGGCAAGCTCAAACAGGAACAGGTAAAACAGCTGCATTTGGTATTCCATTGATTGAAAAAATCGATATTAGTGCGGATGCAATCCAGGGTATCATTATTGCACCAACTCGTGAACTTGCGATTCAAGTATCAGAAGAACTATATAAACTAGGTTCAGGCAAAAGAGTTCGTGTACTGCCAATATATGGCGGGCAGGATATTAGCCGCCAGATTCGCTCATTAAAGAAAGCACCACATATCATTGTTGGTACTCCAGGTCGTGTATTAGACCATATCAACAGAAAAACGATGCGCCTCGAAACGGTAAATACAGTGATTCTTGATGAAGCAGATGAAATGTTAAACATGGGATTCATTGAAGATATTGAATCGATTCTTGCTTCAACACCAGCAGAACGTCAAACATTACTTTTCTCTGCTACTATGCCAGGGCCGATTCAAAGAATGGCAGAAAAGTTCATGAAGGATCCACAAATTATTCGTGTCAAAACGAAAGAAATGACCGTTCCTTCCATTGAACAGTATTACCTTGAAGTAGTGGAAAGAAATAAGTTTGATGTATTAACAAGACTTCTTGATATTCAATCCCCTGAACTAGCGATTGTTTTTGGTCGTACGAAGCGCCGTGTCGATGAATTATCGGAGGCATTAACTTTAAGAGGTTATACGGCAGAAGGTATTCACGGCGATTTAACTCAGGCAAAGCGTATGTCAGTTCTTCGTAAATTTAAAGAAGGAACAATTGACGTGCTTGTAGCAACAGACGTAGCAGCAAGGGGACTTGATATCTCCGGAGTAACTCACGTATACAATTTTGATATCCCTCAAGATCCTGAGAGCTACGTTCACCGTATTGGACGTACAGGTCGTGCCGGTAAAAAGGGTGTAGCCTTAACATTTATTACACCACGTGAAAAATCATATCTTGCTGTCGTGGAAAGAACTACTAGAAGCAAGATGGAAAAAATGAAAGCTCCTACGCTTGATGAAGCTTTAGAAGGTCAACAAAAAGCAGTTGTAGAAAAGATCGTTGCAACGATTGAATCGAACAACTTACATTATTATAAGGCAGCAGCTCAAGAATTGTTGGAAGAAAATGATGCAGCAACTGTTATCGCAGCTGTGTTGAAAATGTTAACAAAAGAACCGGATACAACACCTGTTAAGCTGACAGAAGAACAGCTTCCACAAAGACGAGAAAGAAAACCACAAGATCGTGACCGTAGAAGAAGAGATGATTCTAGAGGTTCAGGTTCATACGGTGGGGACCGTAACAGAAAAAAAGCACCAGCAAAGCCACGCAGTGGTGAAAAAAGAACTGGCGGCGGCGGTAAGTCAGCATCAAAGCCAAGAACTTTTAACCACTAAGATACAAAAGCATGGACGATATCGTTCATGCTTTTTTTATTTGACCAAAAGGGGAACAGTAAATAGTAAATATTATCGCATTCTAGTTGGGGTGATTTTATGACGATTGTAAAACTTGGATATGTTGCAATGAGTGTAGAGCTTCAGAATGCTTCCCCCTCACAAACGATGACATTTGCTCAATTTAAAAAAATAAAAGACCGGGACGCAGCGATTCGGAAATTAGAGAGAATCGCTATATCGAACTTAGAAAATTGCTTGCGGTTATTAAAGCACAATGAGGGTAACCAAATTCATTTTTTTAGGCTAAGTTCGCGGGTCATTCCCCTGGCTAATCATGAGGAATTACTGGACTGGGACTACATCAAACCATTGAAAGAACCACTCAAAAAACTAGCCAATTATATAAAAGAGCACCCTTCTAGGATTGACTTCCATCCAGATCATTTTGTGGTGCTTAATTCACCGAATAAGGATATTTTGATTAATTCCTTAAAGACGCTTGCGATGCATGAAAGACTCCTAAAAGGAATGGAAATTGATACGGAACACCGTTGTGTACTTCATGTCGGTGGAGGGTATAACGATAAGGAGAAAGCCCTGGAATACTTTATTCATAATTGGGCCTATGTTTCCCCTGCGATCCAAAAAATGATTATGCTCGAAAATGATGATTCGACATTTACAATAAAGGAGACACTATACCTTTGTGAAAAGTTGGGTCTGCCGATGGTGTTTGATTATCATCATCATCTTGCTAATCATGAAGAGGAAGACTGGACTGCTGATTGGGAGCGGATTGTTGCGACCTGGGCACAGTCTCCTCTGCCAATAAAGATACATATATCCAGTCCGCGCTCCGAAAAAGATTTTAGAGCCCATGCGGATACAATTGACCCGCAAATGTTTCTTCGATTTTTAAATCAAGTTAAGGGAACGGTTCCAGAGATCCACTGTATGATTGAAGCGAAGCAAAAAGATGCGGCGCTTTTTCAACTGGTAAAGGATTTGCAAGAGTGTGAAGGAGTTACGTGGATCGACCAGTCCAGTTTTATTATCGAATAAGTAGTAGTGCCGTACTCCCCAACCATGTATACTTAAACTGATTTTGAGATTGTGAAGTAGGGGGAGAGATGAATGGTTGAACCGCAAAATCGACTTTCGGAAAAGGCTTTAAAGGTATGGAGAATCTCTGCAGTAATCAAGGTTGTCATAGAATGGTCGATCACAGCTGTTATTGTTTTACTATTAGATATTTTCGATGGTCCCTTCTGGATTTCGCTTACCCTCATCATATTAGGAGTTATTTTTACTTTTTTACATATTTTTCTATTTCCTACACTCAGATGGAAAGGGTGGAGATATGAAGTTCGTGAGGAAGAAATAGAGCTGCAGGAGGGTATCTTTATCCGAAGTCGTACCTTAATTCCAATGGTTCGCGTCCAGCATGTAGATACCGTCCAAGGGCCTATTCTAAGGAAGTACAAATTAGCCTCAGTGATTGTTCATACGGCGGCCACAGCCCATCAAATTCCTGCTTTAGAAGAAACAGAAGCAGAACAATTAAGGTTCAATATATCGAAACTAGCAAGGGTTGCTGAAGATGATGTCTAAACCAAAACGACTTCATCCCATAGCCATTTTGGGATATATGGGTAAAAGAATAAAAAACTTTATTTTTCCAATTGCTGCTTTTACATTTTCGGTTACTCGCGATAGTGGGCGGCCGTTATTATTCGCCTTGGGTGTTTCCTTACTAGCGATTATTATTATTTTTATCACCAGTCTCCTCTCATGGGTCCGGTATACATACCAATTGGAACAGGATGAACTCCGGATTAAAGATGGGATTTTCATTCGAAAGAAAAGATACATTCCATATGAACGAATTCAAAGTATCGAACTTTCCGAAGGTATTTTACAACGATTGTTCGGGTTGGTAAAACTCCAAATTGAAACGGCTGGCGGAATGGGAGCAGAAGAGGCGGAAGCCGTCCTTTCTGGGATATCGAAAGGGGAGGCTCTGGTAATCCAGGAATTTACGGCAGCAGCTAAAGGGAACGGGGCAATCGAAGGAAAAGATTTACCTGAGGGTCAATCCGTTTATAAAATTTCCACCGGAAAATTATTGATTCTTTCCCTAACCTCAGGTGGTGTTGGGGTGGTCATCTCAGCTGTCCTTGCGTTATTAAGTCAAGTGGATGACCTGATTCCCTTTCGAAGATTAGCCAGCAGTATTGGAAAATGGACGGCTCCTAGTCTGATCCTGCTAACGATCCTTGTGGTTATTGGATTTTTCCTGGCATGGGTAATCGCGCTCATTGGTACGATGCTAAAGTATGCTAATTTTACTGTGATCAAAAAAGACAATGATTTAGTTATTACTCAGGGTCTGTTGGAGAGAAGACAAATAACCATTCCTTTGAAGCGGATCCAAGCGATTCGCATCAGTGAAAATATTGTCAGACAACCCCTCGGTTATGCGACCGTATATGCGGAAAGTGCTGGCGGGTCATCGGCCAATCAAGAGGGTTCAAAAGTGACCCTTTTGCCGATCGTCAAGCTAGATCAGATCGCTTCCATCCTTGAACCGGCCATTACAGATTACCTTGTCCCGACCACCTTTACCCCACTACCGAAACGGTCGATGTGGCGCTGTATATTCAGGCACTGGTACATTGCTATTCCGATCGTGATTGTGTCTCTAATATTTTTGAAGATTTGGGGCCTTCTTTCCATCATTCTGCTTGGTGCGATGACGCTTGGGGCTGTTTTAAAATATAAGGCAGCTGGTTGGACTCTTGCTGAACAGCAGCTAACGCTAAGATACCGGACGTTAATGTTGATTCGAACGACGGTTATAATGAAGAAAAATAAGATTCAAAGCTTGGAAATAAGAGAAAGTTATTTTCAGCAGAAACAAGAACTAGGGACATTCGAAGCCTTTGTGAAATCGGGTGCCGGTGATGCAGGCGGCACTGTCGTTGATATGGAAAAGGGCGATCTAAAGGAAATTTATGATTGGTATTCTAGCGGCAAAGAAAAAAGGATTTGCAGTGAAAGGTAGTTTCGGCTGCAAATCCCTGTTATTTCAAGATAAGAAAGTATAAATTTCGACTTTGAAAATTGTCCAGCTCCAGTGCCCTAGCGGCTAGTGTCCTTCGCTCTCCGCCCTACGATAAGTCAAGCACGAATGCGCCTTCGGCTCTTCGTGTTTCCTTTATCTCAGTTGGAGCGCTCCAGGCCATACGCCGCTGAACAGGGCGCTTGCGCTTTTCTTATTGTGCTAGTAATCCGAGAATGACAATGATAATAATTGACGCCCAAATGATCACTTTCAATGGAGATTGATAGGAGATGCTGCTTTTCTTACTGCTGGCCCAGTTCGCGGTGCCTCGAATCGAATCGGATAAATCTTTTTTATTAAAATAAGGAATCGCCCCCATTAAAAAACCACCAAGTAATCCAAAAAGATGGGCGGTAATATTAATATTTGGCTGTAAAAATGTCATAATGAGACTGACAACACAAAGAGTAAGGATTATTTGCGAGTCTTGCTTGGAAAGCATATGTTTCCGAAACATAATAACCGCCAGGTAATAACCAAACAAACCAAATATCGCTCCACTTGAGCCAACGTGGGTATAGGTGAGCGGCTGGAGCAGCAGTGTGGCGACATTTGCAATAAAACCTGACAGCAGATAGACAAATAAAAATCTGCCGCTTCCAAGCATGCGCTCCAGTGCCGGTCCAAATAACACAAGTGAAAAGCTATTAAACAGCATGTGTGGAAAACCACTATGAATAAAGGTCGGTGTAATCAGCCGCCAATATTCCCCTTCCTTAATATAAAGATTAACTCCAGAAAGATTTTCAAAGAACCAAGCGTTTGGGAAGATGGTTATTCTCGTTAAAAGATATAATCCTACATGAATGGTAATAATAATAGAAACAATCGGATAAAGGCGGATAAAATCGCGAAAACTTTCCGTTCTCGTAAACATGATAAAAACCTCCTGAGTTTCACATTAACTATTAATAAACTAATTTCCGTCCTTGTACACTATTACTTATGCTCATTGTATATCAAATAGAAGGAAGATGAACGATGATTAAAGGGATTGGGATCGATATTATTGAACTTTCAAGGATTGAGGGCATCCTCAATCGACAAAAGAAGTTTGTGGACCGCGTGTTAACTCCGAATGAGCGGCTAAAATTTGAAGGTTTATCGGATGTCAGAAAAGTAGAATTTTTAGCAGGGCGCTTTGCGGCGAAAGAAGCGTATTCTAAAGCGAATGGCACAGGTATTGGAGAAGAGATATCATTTTTAGATATTGAAATTGAAAATGATAGATCTGGAAAACCATTTTTTGCAAAACCAGAGGCGCATGCCCATTTATCTATTTCACATAGTAGAGATTACGCAGTAGCGCATGTAATTATTGAAGAAATTTAGTGCATATAAATTTTTATAAAAATAATGAGCTTGGCAACTCCTTATCATATTCCTTTAGGTTGTCTCATATATTCATAGGGAAACAGGAGAGACAAGGTCAGCCATGGTCATTTTGGAAAGCAAACTCCATTGCCTGACCCCTGCCTTTCTCTTCTCTATAATCATATGAAATGAGACAAGAAGGGGTTGAAGGAATGAGGAAAAAGTTATTGCTGCTAATCACGGGGCTCATGGTCATTTTTGTACTAGCTGCCTGCGGTTCTAAATCACAAGGTGATGTGGTAAAAGAGCTAACGGGGAAACTAGACGACTTAAGTGGCTATAAGGTGAATGCAAAAATGACGTTGAAAATGGGATCTGATTCACAAATTTATAAGGTTGAAATTTGGCATAAAGATCCTACCTTTTATCGTGTGAATTTGAAAAATGCTCAAAAAGATCAAAGTCAGATGATATTAAGGAATAACGAAGGGGTATTTGTACTTACACCTGCTCTAAATAAGAGCTTCCGTTTCCAAAGCGATTGGCCGCAAAACAGCAGCCAGGCCTACTTGTATGAATCGCTGATTAAGGATATTGTTGCCGATAAAAGTGCAAAATTCTCCACTACTAAAGAATATTATGTATTCGAAACGAAGACCCGCTATCAAAACAATACAATGCTGCCATTCCAAGAAATCATGTTGAATAAAAGTGATTTATCACCTGCTGTGGTAAAAGTAATGGATCCGGATCGAAATGCCCTTGTAACTGTTGAGTTTTCCAAAGTGAAATTTAATGCCAGCTTTGACAAGGATGATTTCGATATGAAGAAAAACATGACACGTGCGCAGCTTAATTTGCCTGCTATGGCAGATGGCGGCGATAAAGCCTTTACTGTTTTGTATCCAACCACAGAACTTAAAGGGACAAAATTGATTGAGGAAAAAGAAGTGGCGCTTGAAGATGGCAAGAGGGTTGTCCTCACCTATGATGGCAAAAAATCGTTCACGCTTGTCCAGGAAAAGGTAACAGCAAAAACAGCGTCTGCGAATCCAACCTATATTGAAGGTGATATTGTCGACTTAGGTATGACGATCGGAGCAGTTTCGGAACACTCCCTCTCTTGGTCACATAATGGTGTGGATTACATGATTGCATCGAAAAACCTCACGAAGGAAGAAATGATTGAAGTTGCAGCATCTGTCCAAGGTGAAGCAGTAAAATAAATATTGATACTAGCAGGCTCTTTACAGGGCCTGTTTTTTATTTGTAAATGATAGTAAACAGCAGTTTGATAATTTTTGTGATAAAATGGAATGACATTTAATAAAAGCAATTAGGAAGTGGAAACATGGAAGAGCAAGGTTTTTTTTATAGAGATACTTGGGCGGAAATAGATTTAGATTGTATTCTTGCCAATGTTGCCTCCGTCAAAAAGCATTTGCCTCAAGGCGTGAATATGATCGCAGTTGTCAAAGCAAATGCATATGGCCACGGGGATATTCAAGTGGCAGAAACAGCACTTGAAGCAGGTGCAGCCTATTTAGCAGTTGCCTTTATGGATGAAGCGATTGCCTTAAGAAAGAAAGGAATTACTGCTCCTATTCTTGTCTTGGGTGCTACACGGCCTGAAGATGTTCAAGTGGCAGCGAAATTTAATATTACCCTTACCGTTTTCCAGAAGGAATGGCTGCAAGAGGCCATAAAACATCTAAAGACAGCGGATCGCATTTCTTTTCATATCAAAGTAGATACAGGGATGGGGAGAATTGGTGTTCGCAGCTTATCAGAGTTAACTGCAATCGAACAAATCATCTCCGAAAATGACCAATTCATATTGGAAGGGATTTATACACATTTTGCTACGGCGGATGAACTGGATGAAACCTATTTTCGTAAGCAATTAGCGTTATTTGACAGTATGGCCAATGGGCTAAAAGAACAACCGAAGTATATCCACTCAAGCAATAGTGCTGCTACACTAAGATATCCTAGCGCTTATTTTAATGCCGTTCGGATTGGCATTGCAATGTATGGCCTGACACCTTCACTTGAAATGGAAAGTGAAATTCCTTTTCCGCTCCGGGAAGCATTTTCACTCAGGTCACGACTTGTCCATGTTAAGAAGTTGCAAAAGGGCGAAAAAGTGAGCTATGGGGCAACGTATGAAACCGGTGAAGAAGAGTGGATTGGGACGATTCCGATTGGCTATGCAGACGGTTGGATTCGCAAACTGCAAGGCCAAGAGGTGCTTTTTAAGGGAACGAGGTCGCCAATTGTCGGTCGAATCTGTATGGATCAATGTATGATTCGTCTCCCATATCATGTTCCAATTGGGACCACCGTAACATTAATCGGCGGGGACGAGGATCAGTTTATTTCCGTTAATGAAATCGCCCAAAAGCTTGACACGATTAATTATGAAGTTCCATGTATCATTGCGAATCGAGTTCCGCGCCTTTATAAAAAGGGTGGAAAAATTGTCGATTTAAAAAATTACCTTCTTGAAGATTAATGGGCTAAATGAAGATTTCCAGTCATATTTATGATATTGCGGTAATTTGTGCATAAAAGAGTGTTTTATTGGCTTATAATACAGTAGTATTATAAATAGTCTATGCAATAAGTTCGATAAGTGTTATTATTGTATATGGTACAGATATATAAGTGAAACTCACTGTATGAAACAGACTCTGGGTCGACTCATGTAGTGTGTTGAATTTATGCGTCAGAAGGAATTCTGGTTAGATAAAAATGGTGTGTAGTGATGGTGGAGGTGTATGTTTGTGGCTGAGTCAGGCGCAACTACGGAAATCTTAGTGAAGTTACCGCAACATCTTTTAACGGAATTAGATGGTTTTGTTAAACAAGAAAATGTAAACCGCAGCGAGTTTATCTACCAAGCAACAAAAATGTATTTACGCGAACGAAAAAAGAGACAAATTCGCGAGTCGATGAGACGTGGATACATGGAAATGGCAAAGATAAATCTTAGAATTGCATCAGAAGCATTTTTAGCAGAATATGAGGCAGAACACACAGTTGAACGTCTTGTAAGCGGAGGATAATCCTTTGATAGTCAAACGTGGTGACGTTTATTTCGCGGACCTATCCCCAGTTGTTGGTTCTGAACAAGGCGGCGTCCGACCTGTACTTGTCATCCAAAACGACATCGGGAATCGGTTTAGTCCCACAGTGATTGTTGCAGCGATTACAGCTCAAATTCAAAAAGCCAAGCTTCCTACTCATGTAGAAATTGATGCGAAGCGCTACGGATTTGAACGAGACTCGGTCATTCTGTTAGAGCAAATTCGTACAATTGATAAGCAGCGGTTAACCGATAAAATCACCCATCTCGATGACGAAATGATGGAAAAAGTGGATGAAGCCTTGCAGGTTAGCCTGGGTCTCATCGAATTTTAATTTAAAGCACGCTCTTTTTAGGAAGAGCGTTTTTTCATACATATCCTGACCTCATTTTCTACTTCTGCTTAGGCGAGCTCACATGCTCGCCTATTTTTTTTTGAATAAATTGCAGAAGGCACAATAATGAAACGGTCTAATGATTCTGATACAATAGAATAAAAAGGAATGGAGGATTGTTTTGTGAATGATACAATCGTAAAAGATGATCAATTGTTAAAGAAAATTGCTGCTGAACTGACAATTTCTTATAAACAAGTAAAGAGTGTGATTTCTTTATTAGATGAAGGCAATACAGTTCCTTTTATTGCTCGATATCGGAAAGAAATGACAGGAGCGCTTGATGAAGTACAGATTCGGAATATTTTAGAACGATGGCAGTATATTCAAAACCTTGAGCATAGAAAAGAAGAGGTTATTCGAATCATTGCTGAACAAGGAAAATTAACAGACGAACTTAACCAGGCGATTACCAAAGCCGAAAAGCTTCAAGAGGTTGAAGACTTATACAGGCCATATAAACAAAAAAGACGGACAAAAGCGACGATTGCAAAAGAAAAAGGCTTGGAACCTTTTGCAGAGTGGCTTCTGACTTTTACAAAAGAAAGTGTGGAAGAAAAAGCAAAACAATTTTTATCAGAAGAAAAAGAAGTCCTTACAGTTGAGGATGCGATTGCTGGCGCGAAAGATATTATTGCGGAATGGGTTTCTGATGATGCTGAAAGCCGTAAATGGATTCGTAAAGAAACGTTTAAATCCGGTGCAGTTGTATCGGTGGTCAAAGAAGCGGAAAAAGACGAGAAAAACGTCTACGAAATGTACTATGAATACGAAGAACCTGTAAATAAAATAGTACCCCATCGAATTCTCGCCTTAAATCGCGGGGAAAAAGAGGACATTTTAAGAGTTTCGATTAAAATGAATGCCGATTTAATCTTGTCATATTTATCGAGAAAGTGGATCCGTGTTCAGCATTCACCTGCAGCGCCGATTGTGATAGAGGCAATGGAAGATAGCTACAAAAGATTGATTCAACCTTCCATCGAGCGGGAAATCCGCAGTGAATTAACGGAAAAAGGTGAAGAGCAAGCCATACATATATTCTCTGAAAACCTTCGTAACTTACTTTTACAGCCACCGTTGAAAGGCAAAGTTGTCATCGGTGTCGACCCTGCCTACAGGACAGGCTGTAAATTAGCAGTCGTAGATGAAACAGGCAAGGTGCTGAAGATAGATGTGATCTACCCCCATCCACCGGTTAACAAAGCCAAAGAAGCGCGGGAAAAGTTTATTAACATCCTTCGTGAGTACAAAGTTGAAATGGCGGCAATCGGAAATGGCACAGCCTCAAGGGAAACAGAACAGTTTGTGGCAGATATCTTAAAAGAAATGGACAATGAAATTTTCTATTTGATTGTAAATGAAGCAGGTGCAAGTGTATATTCTGCTTCCGAGCTTGCCAGAGAAGAGTTTCCAAATCTTCAGGTAGAAGAAAGAAGTGCGGCCTCTATTGCCCGCCGGTTGCAGGATCCATTAGCGGAATTGGTGAAAATTGACCCGAAATCGGTTGGTGTCGGTCAATATCAGCATGATGTTTCCCAGAAACGTCTGTCAGAATCGTTGCATTTTGTGGTCGAAACAGCCGTTAACAGGGTCGGTGTAAATGTGAATACTGCTTCTCCATCACTTTTACAGTATGTAGCGGGGCTTAACAAGACTGCTGCTAATAATATTGTCAAAAAGCGTGAAGAGGAAGGGAAATTTACGAGCAGGGTTCAATTAAAGAAAGTACCTCGTCTTGGTGCAAAAACCTATGAGCAGGCGATTGGGTTCTTGCGCGTATTAGATGGCAAGCAGCCGCTTGACCGGACAGGGATTCATCCGGAAAATTACGACGAAGTGAAGAAATTATTAGCGAGTCTAGGATTTACAACTGATGACCTTGGTTCGGATGAGTTAATAACTGCTCTTAATGGGATTGATTTAAAAGCTGTTTCAGAAGAACTTGCTATCGGGGAATTAACCCTAAAGGATATTATTGATGCTTTGGTAAGGCCGGAACGCGATCCGCGCGATGATTTGCCACGCCCTCTTTTGAAAAAAGATGTCCTTAAGTTAGAAGATCTACAAGCAGGTATGGAGCTGCAGGGTACGGTTCGGAATGTTGTGGACTTCGGTGCATTTGTTGATATCGGCGTTAAGCAGGACGGGCTTGTGCATATTTCCAAACTAAGCAATAGATTTGTAAAGCATCCATTGGATATTGTGTCAGTAGGGGATGTAGTCACTGTATGGGTGGATTCCGTTGATATGAAAAAAGGCCGGGTTGCGTTAACAATGCTGGCGCCATCGCACTAATTGGAAGTAACGGGTTCATGTAATAACATAACACCATTATAGAAGACCATTTCGCAAAGCGAGTTGGTCTTCTTTTTTATTTTTGTCCCTATCAATTAACTCTTAGAAATAATTATTAGATGTGAAGGGAAAGAGTCCCATAAATGTTCATGAGGACAGAAATAGCAAGGGAAAGGTGTAAGTTGTCCTCATGAGGTGTTCATGAGGACAATAATTAGGAAGAGAAGAGCATAAATTGTCCTCATGAACTTAAGAGAAGTGTTTTTTTCTGTAAAAGAACCAGCACTGGTTTAGCATCTTGATCTGATAGCGATCTTTCTCATAGAAAGCTCTTTTCATTTGGTTTTGCAACCAAGTTGGCATAATAAAACCTCCCGAAAAGTACATCATTATTAAAGGTATATACAATATATGCTATAATAGGTTGTCATGTTCGCAAAGAAAGTGAGGGTCCCAAAATGGAACAACAAGAACTTCAATCATTAGTTGAAAAGATATCTGTTGAATCATTTGGGAAGCAGTTTCGACACATAGCGTCTTTCAATTCAAGACTAAGGTCAACAGGCGGCAGATACCTTCTTGGCACACATAATATTGAAATAAATAAAAAATATTACGAGCAGCTAGGTGTAAAAGAATTAGTGGGGATTATTAAACATGAGCTATGCCATTATCATCTTCATCTTGAAAGGAAGGGGTATCAGCATAGAGACCAAGAGTTTAAGCAATTATTAAAAAAAGTAGGAGCACCGCGATTTTGTGCACAATTACCTGATAGACCAGGAAAACGAACATCCAAAAAGATCCTTCTATATCAATGCTCGAAATGTCAGCTATCTTACAAAAGAAAGAGGAGCATCGATACTAGTAGATATGTATGTGGGAAATGTAAGGGGAAATTAATGAAAATAAAAGAAATAATTGTGGAGTAGCGTAAGAATTTGGAAAAAATCTTTATCTAAAAACTATATTGACTTTCTATTATATCGTCATTATAATGTAAAGAGTCGATAAGGTGATTGCCTAATTGATTTAAGGTTTTTAATACTATTATTCCGCAGTAGCTCAGTGGTAGAGCTATCGGCTGTTAACCGATCGGTCGTAGGTTCGAGTCCTACCTGCGGAGCCATATGGGGAAGTACTCAAGAGGCTGAAGAGGCGCCCCTGCTAAGGGTGTAGGTCGGGTGACCGGCGCGAGGGTTCAAATCCCTCCTTCTCCGCCATATAATTTTTCGGCCCCTTGGTCAAGCGGTTAAGACACCTCCCTTTCACGGAGGTAACACGGGTTCGAGTCCCGTAGGGGTCATCTGGGACGGGGAATGACATTGATTCATTTCCTGTTTCTTAATCTTTATGAATATCAATATTGGGCTATAGCCAAGCGGTAAGGCATCGCACTTTGACTGCGACATGCGTTGGTTCAAATCCAGCTAGCCCAGCCATTTTTTTATAAATCAATATTAATTGCGGGTGTGGCGGAATTGGCAGACGCACCAGACTTAGGATCTGGCGCCGCAAGGCGTGGGGGTTCGACTCCCTTCACCCGCACCA
>NZ_NUOW01000032.1:0-20629 GCF_002584635.1 Bacillus sp. AFS031507 | reverse complement strand
ACTTTTTCTTCACTATCATATTTATGAGCCAGTAAATCTAAGAATTCTGTGTTCAACTTTATGGTATCTCCTTTATAATTTCTTCATTTATTTTTATCTTGAAGATTGCGTTTAATACTTAGATGGTATAAGAAAACTCAATTGAAAGGAAAAAATTTAACACAGGCTCTTTTTTTGATGGTTATTTACTATCAACGATACCCTAAGTTGCACACTCATGAAATTATATTTAGGTTGTAGAGGTTAAAGTCAATAAAATCATAGATAGGGACATATTTGATATGTAAAATATGTCTCTGCCTTTTGTGGCTTTGAATGAAAGTTGCACCGTTTAAAATAAAGTTTAACCGTTTGTAAAAAAGTTTGATCAATAATCCTGTGACATATTCCCCAACCCGTTTAATCATTTCTTTGCATTTCTCCTTTGAATAAAAATAAATATGTAAAATATCTTTAATTCGAGATTTTTTACTTGACGGTAATTAATTCAGGAAGTATTATGGTTACATAAAATAACCTAACTTATTAAAAATAACCTAGTAATAATAAGTTGTGTGATTTGATTTCTTTTTTTCTACTTTAAAAAATGTAAAGGAGTGACACATATGATCGAAGTGACTGTGAAGCTTAACTATAAAGGTAAATATTATCAAACAAATGTAATTGTTAAAAAGGATACACCCGAAGGACAAATATTAAGAATCGCACAGGAACAAATTAAGAAACAATGGTGAAATAAAAAAATGATATATCTCCAGGTCTTTAATTGAAAGGAGCAAAATGCCTTGAATGAAAAAAAAGAAGTTGGAGAAAAAGCTGTAGAATATGTTAAAGAAGGAATGGTAGTTGGACTCGGAACGGGGTCTACTGTATTTTATACCATTACTAAGCTTGGGAAATTAGTTCAACAAGGACTTTCTATTAAAGGAATCCCTACTTCCAAACAAACGGAAAAATTGGCAATAGAAGTAGGAATCCCACTCGTTTCATTTAATGAAATCAATCAAATTGATGTGGCAATAGACTCAATATAGATAAAATGATGGAAGGGGCTGGGGCTGCGGCAGACAAATATAATAATCCAGACTTGGCCACAAACCAGAGTTATCAATATGCTGTAGTAAGAAATGCTCTTTACCGAAAAGGGAAATCCATTGAACTTCTCGTAAACTTTGAACCATCCCTACATTATGTTTCAGAATGGTGGAAACAGCTTTTTGGCGAAAGTGAAGGGAAGGATCAAAAAGGTTTATATCCTGCTTCTGTCGATTTTACAACAGATCTTCATTCAATGGGACAATATGTGCAGGAAGGCCGTCGTGATTTAATTGAAACTGTAGTATCAATAAAAGAACCTAAACTTGATATTACCATTGAAGCAGAGGAATCCAATCTTGATGGTTTAAATTATCTAGCTGGGAAAACAATGGACTATGTCAATAAGAATGCCTCCCAAGGTACCGTGTTAGCACATGTGGATGGAGGGGTTCCAAACCTGTCTGTCGAGCTTGACCAATTAAACGAATTTACCTTTGGCGAAATGGTTTACTTCTTCGAGAAGGCGTGTGGAATTAGCGGATTATTAATGGGTGTAAATCCATTTGATCAACCAGGAGTGGAAGCATATAAAAAGAATATGTTCGCATTACTAGGCAAACCCGGATATGAAGCTGAAAAAGCTGAATTATTAAAACGCATTTCTAAATAATAGCATCATAAAAAACAATCTTTACTACATGTTTATTGAACTATAACCCGAATAATGGACACTGATATTAAAAGTCCGTTATTCGGGTTACTCTATGCCCATTACACTATCACCCGTTTATAATCATGGAGGAATTAGAATTAGAAAAAATTTATTTAAGGAAATATAAATGATGATTTTTTCAAGAAGAAAAATCAAAATATTTATCAATCAAATGTAGAAGAGAAACAAATTGTATCTAATTTAAAAGGGAGTGAGATATAAGATGGAAGAACAGGCAAACCTTTTTCCTGAGGTTGAAAAAACCTTTGAATTAATTGGAAAAAGATGGACAGGATTAATTATGTATGTTTTATTAAGTGGTCCGAAGCGTTTTAGTGAAATTCATTCTCTTATATCTGATCTGAGTAAACGAATGCTGACGGAGAGAATGAAAGAATTAGAAGAACATGGAATTGTACTCCGTCATGTTATACCTGAGCGACCTGTAAGAACAGAATATTTATTAACAAAAAAAGGAAACGAATTAGCAAAAATTCTTGGACCTATTAGTCAGTGGGCAAATAGCTGGATGAAAGATGAATAAATAATTAATTATTTTCAATCCTAATAAAATGGGTACCGGAAGTAAAATTAATCTTCAGAAGATAGGTAGATTAATTTTTGATTTAGGAAAGGCGGGATGAGATTATGACAAATGTTCTTTATATTACAGCACATCCTCTTGATCATAAACGGTCATATAGCTTAGCAGTAGGAAAAGCATTTATCGATTCGTATGTAGAATTTCATCCTCATGATGAGATCGTACACCTTGATTTATATCAAGCAGAAATACCCTATCTTGATGCTGATGTATTTAGCGGCTGGGAAAAACTTCGGACAGGGGAATCATTTGAACAATTAACACCCGAGGAAAGGTTGAAGGTAGGACGATTAGCTGAATTAGGTGCTCAATTCATAATGTCTGATAAATATGTGTTCGTGACCCCTTTGTGGAATTTTCTGTTCCAGCCATCATGAAGACCTACCTTGATGCCGTTGCTGTATCGGGAAAAACTTTTAAATATTCCAAAATAGGATCTCAGGGTCTTTTAACAGGAAAAAAAGCTATCCATATTCAAGCCCGTGGAGATGTTTACTCTGGGGGAACAGAAGCTGAATTGGAAATGGGGCATCGATATCTTGAAGTAATGATGAATTTTTTTGGAGTTCATAGTCTGGAACATATTATCATAGAGGGACATGTGCAATTTCCGGAAAAAGCAAAAGAAATCAAAGAAAAGGCGATAGTAACAGCAGTTGAAGTAGCACGGAGATTTTAATTATCTTTTTTAAAACATCCTTACCTTGCCTTTAAAAGGTTTGAACATATCCAGGTCAACTAGACAATATTAAAAATATCCACCCCTTCAACGGCTTAAAGGTAGCTGAACAAGGTATTACTGTTAAGGAAAGAACTTGCAGCACCTCTCATCCAACTTAATAGTCTGTAAGCTGAAGAAAAAACCAAAGTAATCCTTTTGTCTTTCTTAGCAATCCAGGTCATTCTGTATAAAAAAGAGCTTTATATAAAAACTTTTGCACCTTCTTCAGCCCATTTTAATAGGATTCTATTAAATAATAAAAAAAAAACTAATCGGAAGTTTCAGACTAGTCGGGCAGCCGAAAAACCTTCAATAGCATTGTAATCATATATAGTTAGGAAAAAAGCTAAATTTATTTATTTAATAAATAGGCTCTGTTAAACATCTATGTTGATTTTTTAAAAAAGCTAGGTGGACAATTCTAACGGATTCCCTTCAAAGGTTCAAAATCCGAAATATCGATTGAATTCGTATAAGGTTCTATAAACTTCAACTCAGTTTCAATACAATAAGCAAGAAAATGGCGTACCGCTTTGCACTCCATTTTAAATTTTAAATATCTCTATATTGAACTAACATCCCCGTTAGATGAGTAAGCAATTTAATATTAGTTCAGCGAACAGAAAGCTTTCTTTCTGTGACATGTCGAGCACCACCTTCTACTTCGTCTAAAATGCGGTGGAGGTCAGTTAACATAGAGCCAAATTCCATCAGAATTTTTAATGATTGAATATCTTTGATATGCAACAAACAGATACTTTGGTGCTTCTTTGATTCTTCAATGCAATCTTCAGAGCTTCCTCTAAGTCATTTGAATCGTTGTTTTCCTGTTTTGCAACTAATTCAATACAAATAGCTGTGGATTTATGTTGTTGTGACTTTGGCGTAAATACTAAAAAATAGTGCCAGTTCAACCATAATTATGAAATTGGGAACAATTGTTAAGAGATTGATAGTAAAAAACAGCCAAAATTCCAAGAAATCCTCCTAAATGATACAGCTTCAACCGGTGTTGTTTTTGCCTATATTGATGAAACACAATTGAGGTTGCCAAGAAATAAAGCAGCACCGTGCCGAAGATGAAATACAACATAAACGAGTAATTCATCTCTTGTAAAAACATTAGCTTAATAGACGCTGCAATCATGCTTAAGGACATGAGGATTAATAAGTGTCCATAGACAATCGTTTGTCCTGTCCGCTGAACCGATTTATTCACCTTCTTTTCTACATTGTCGAAATACTGCCACCACATGGCGAGAATGACGATGAATGAACTAATGGAAAATGATATGGAATTCCTATCCCCTTTTTGTGGCTCCAACACAGAAAGGATGCTGACGACCGACTCTCCAAAGAGAATCAAGGTCAATAGAGCAAAACGTTCTACTAAATGGGCAGTATGAGTCGGAACTTTTATTAGATACTTGCGCCCCAATACTGGTACAATCATGTCAACAAGAATTCCAGCATACAACACCGCATATCGAACCCATGAACTAATAAAGATAGAAAGGGATGAAATGATAATTCCAATCCAAAAGTATGTTCCCAAGAATCTAGATACTCTCTTTGCCATTCCTTGCTCTAGTCGTTGGACAACGAGATACTGTATAGCTGTTAGTAATCTTAATCCGATATACCCAATCAGAAAAGAAAGGTAATACTGATCAAAATCCACTGATAAGCTCGAAGTCATAATCAAAACAAAAAACATTTGAGTAATCATGAACATTCGATGATGCAAAAGATCTTTGCCAAAACGGTTTGTGAACATAGTTTGTCCTGTCCATGCCCACCAAATGGGGATAAATATTAGCATAAATTTCAATAGATATTCAAAAGGAATACTTCCATTTTCAACATGAAACAAAACGCGAGTGGCTGTAGCAGCTGCCGCTGCAAACAGCAAATCTTCAAAAAGCTCTAGCCATGTCACTTTCTTATCTTCCATTTAGTCTTCTCCCTATGGGATATTTATAAAATATATGGCATATTGAATATCACTACATACGAAATAAAGTAGCCTTTTTTAGAATCGTATTTTTCCTCCAAATCACGTATATGCTTTTGATAAGTCCGGAGTTGTTGTTCCTCAGTCATTTTTGGAAGTGCTGCTTTTATGAATTCTTCAGAGTATTTTCTTTTTCTAATTTTGGATAGTAATTGGATTGATATCTAACGCCCTGGCTGTTTGTGCATCTAATTTGTTTTGTTAAATCATCATTGGACAACTTCTTTTAAATTCTATAAACAAACGTTTATCTGGTTACCTAGAGTCTGTACCCATGCTGAGCACAGTCTTTAAAAATCACATAGCAAATCATTGCTACGTGATTTTTTTACTTTATATTCCAGATGAACGTTACTTATTTACTAGAAAAGCAGCAACTTCAGCTAATCGTGAAGCGTAACCCCATTCGTTGTCGTACCAAGTAGCGACGGACAGAATCTCACCTTCTAACTGAGTCAAGGGAAGGTCAACGATGGATGAATGGGAATCTCCTACGATACGGGAAGAGGCCCATCCGTCTTCTAATACATCAAGGACTCCCAGCAATTCACCTTTTGCCGCACTGCGGAACATGTCATTTACCTGTTGTACCGTACAAGATTTTTCAGTCACTAGGTTTAATTCAGCAATGCTACCGGTACGAGTTGGAACTCGATAAGCTTTTCCTGTAATTCGTAAATCATTCCAAATAAATTTTAGAGCTCTCGCCGCTCTAGAGGAGGATGGAATAATATTTTCCGCCGCGGCCCATGAATCTCGTCGATCCTTCATTGGCTGATCGGTTAAGGATTGGCTGTTTGTATAGGAATGAACGGTCGAGAACAAACCATATTTGATCCCGAAGTTTTCTTTGACTAATTTGACGACGACGGCTAACGCATTCGTTGTACAACTCGCCATACTAATAATCTTGTGCTTATCCGGATCAAAACTATCCAGATTAATTCCTTTTAGAAGTACAGCATCGCAATCATCAAGACTCTTACTAGGTCCGCTGATTAACACTCTATTTGCACCACGTTCCAAATGAACTTGGGCTGCAGTACGTGTAAAGGCTCGACCAGTACAGTCGACAACCAGATCAACATCTAATGCCTTCCAATTAGGTACTTCTTTAGACGAATTGATATATTGAATTTCACGCCCACCTATAATCATGAACCCCTCTTGTCCTATGACCTTCTCGTGCCATCGCTTATAGTTAGTATCCACCTCAAAAAGAGCGGCTAGCGTATTTTCGTCTTTAATATCTGAAATGGACAAAGGTACGAAAAGATTTTCTTTTAAAGCAATTCTTAATAATTGCCGACCAATACGTCCAAATCCAAATATGGCTATTCTACCCATCATAAACCTCTAAAATATGTAAGTAAATCCCATTGAATGGGATTATCCTATGCACGAGGAGCACTTTCAAACTTACCTTTATGTGACAAATCACAGAAAGGCTTTTTTTCAGATAATCCACAGCGACAAAGAATAAAAGATTCTGTGGTCTCAAATTGATTCCCTACCGAATCCACCATTTCAACTTTACCCATGATGCGTAATGGACCGTTATCATTTACTTTAATCTTTACATCGGACATGCAATTCACCTCCTTTCGTTCTTATTGTTCTTAACTCATAACTGCAACTATTCTTATCATCCCCAACTAGGGAGGTGATGGAGAAGGCAAACGGATGACCTAAAAAAAGCTTTCTAATACGTGCCAGCAGCGAATGCTAATAAAAAAGTCATCATGAAATCTTGTCAAAAGAACATATGTTAATTTCATTTTACGGATTTAAGTATTCCATGTAGTTCTTTGATTTATTCATAAGATGGGTCCTAATATAGTTGATATTAATAAACTGATCAATGTTGCTAGATTTAATTTTGCTTAAATCCAATAGATCCTGAAAAACTTCAATTTTTTTCACCGTTGAAGTAAAGTGGAAATAAACAAAATTATTTCCAACCTAAAATAAAAAAGGTTATTGACAAAAAAAAATTAAAAGTACTAATGTTATATCAGATTCAAGATATTTTAATTCAAAATAGTTTCGAGTCAATGAACTAAATGGAAAGGAAATGTATTACATGCAGTTGCAATTGGTCTTGCCTTAATCGTTCCTGGTCAATATGCTTTTGATTCTTGTTTATTCTAAATATCTCAAATTAGAGATTCTTGATTTAAGATGCATATTTAAGTTCTATATCCGTATTAGGAACAAAATGAAGTATCACGTTCATTAATATAACTGGATTTTACATTAAAAAGGAGTGTTAAAAATGAGTAAAAAAATAATGGGTATTCACTATATCACAGCAGTCGTTGGACATCCGCAAGAAAACGTGGATTTTTATGCTGGTGTATTAGGATTACGATTAGTAAAACAAACTGTAAATTTTGATGATCCAGGTACTTATCACCTTTACTTTGGTAATGAAGGTGGAAAACCAGGAACCATTTTTTGACTTTCTTAGCAATCCTGGTCATTCTGTATAAAAAAGAGCTTTATTTAAAAACTATTAAAAAGGGCTGAAGAAGGTGGCAAACTTAAGAAGGCAAGCGCAAAGGTTGAACTTCATTGGGAGAATAAAGGTCATCAGTTAACTTATGAAGAAGTGGAGGCCACAGCTCAATGGTATCGTAAATTATAATTAAATAAAAAATAATTACGAGACTATGTAATTAATGTTAATCAACTGGTTTTTTAAAAGAAAATTAAAAAGTTAATAAGAATTGTTAAGTTTTGAATATTAAATGAAAAAGATTGAGCAAATAGGTGGTGTTTTAAAATGGGTCTTTTATCCAGACTATTTGGAAATTCATCAGAAAAGGAGACAGAAAAAATGACAAATGTAAAATTAGCAGTCATTTATTACAGTATGAGTGGAACAAACTATCAATTAGCAAAATGGGCTGAAGAAGGAGCAAAAGAAGCGGGTGCGGAAGTTAAAGTATTAAAAGTGCCTGAGCTTGCTCCACAATCAGTTATTGAAGGAAATCCAGGTTGGAAAGCACATGTTGAAGCAACGAAAGCAGTACCTGAGGTAACATTAAACGATTTGGAATGGGCAGATGCCATTATTTTCAGTGTGCCAACTCGATTTGGTAATATGCCTGCGCAAATGAAGCAGTTTTTGGATACAACAGGAGGTCTTTGGTTTAACGGAAAGCTTGTAAACAAAGTAGTTAGCGCTATGGCTTCTGCACAAAATCCTCATGGCGGTCAAGAGGCAACGATTTTATCCCTTTATACAACCATGTACCATTGGGGTGCCATTGTAGCAGCTCCTGGTTATACAGATCCAGTTACCTTTGGAGCAGGTGGTAACCCTTATGGAACAAGTGTTACTGTGGGACAAGATGGGAAAATGATCGAAGACGTTCAGGCAGCTGTTAAACATCAAGCTAAACGTACAGTTACAGTTGCGGAATGGGTAAAAAAAGCGAATCAGTAAGATTCTGATCAATAAGAAAAGCTAGTCGGAAATTTTCGATTAGCTTTTCAATAATTATTAGTTTTGAGGAAATGGTTATAGGCTCACTCTTAGTAAATATTAAAACGTTACATAGAAAAAGGAGAAAATTGATGACTACAAAACCATTATTCACATCATCTGCAACAGCTAGTGGAGGAAGACAAGGCAGAGTTGAATCCTCTGATGGCAAAATAAAAGTGGATCTAGCAATGCCGGGCTCCCCAAGAGCGAAAGAATTTCCAAATGCCACGAATCCGAAACAGTTGTTCGCTTGTGGTTATTCCGCTTGTTTTGATGGAGCATTACAGCACATCGCAAGGCAAGAACATGTCAAATTCGAATCACAAGTAACGGCAAATGTAGATTTCTTAAAAGATGAGGCTGATCAAGGATTCAAAATTGCGGTAACGTTGCAAGTAAAAGGGAATGGTGTGGAAAAGGAAAAATTAGAAGAGCTTGTCCATAAGGCCCACGAATTCTGTCCCTACTCAAAAGCAACAAGAGGGAATATTGACGTCACTCTCGAGGTTGTTCAATAAATCAGTTCGGTGGCGGTGGTTGGAACTAATTTATTTATTAGAATCAAGGACAGGTATCTGCAATGTAAGTTATTCTTACATTTTTAAAAACTAAAAATTAATACTAAAACTCATATTAAAACGCCTCAGAACAAATTCTGAGGCGTTTAGATATAAATGCTCAAATCATAATTGATTTATATGTGTTGTGATTTGAACTAAGCTTTTTATAGTTTTACAATCGTTCTTCCATGTATTTTTCCTTCTAGAATATCCCTTAAACTCTTGGAAGCTCTTTAAATCGCTTATTCATTTAACGTAAAACTGAGTCAATACCAATCCAATTGACGCCCCTTAAAATATGCGGAATAACGGTTGTGGAGACTTCTCTCCCACCTGTAAAACCAGACGTAGCTACCGATCCTCCATATTGGCCATATGAAGAGATAGCCTGTTCAGGATAACGCTTGAATTGTAGCTTCATCAAGATTCGGCTTACCAAGGTCTTCCCAAAGAGCTTCCATTCTAGGTCCTAGATGTTTTTAGGTAAAAGGGGACTGCTGGTTTGTTTATTCATCTTATTCATAGATAATTTCTTTCCTTTCTATCTAATTTTCCTATTTTCTTGAAATATGACTCCAGTTTTTTTCATTTTGGATGAGTTTCATCTATTATATATGGTTCCTTTTTCTGAGGGTTGATAAGTTTTTGGCCGCAATAGCTGACTTTCCTGCGACTTTGCCACAGCAATTACTTTAATTGCGTTTGACAAATTTTCTTACGATCTTGAACTTGCAACTTAAGAAAGTAAAGATAACAACGAATCTTCCATTAAACTGCAAAAATTTCCCTTACCCCTGCCCTTACGACTGTTGGAGGAGGACTCATTTTGCCAGAACAATGATATTCACCTTATGCTCTCGTGTCTACTATTTCAGGATTTTAACAAATTTTATCTGACATTAAATGGAAATAAAAGCTTCGGAGACTTAAGTAAAATTGACGATTTTTAGCAATAATAAATTGAACCAAGTCTGCTTCCCAGCGCACCTCATGTATTTCAAGTAGTATTGTTATAATAATACAGGTGCAGAATTCCATTCAGCGAAAGGGGAATCAATAATGAATAACAAGCAATTTGAACGAATCCGAACAGGAAAAGGTTTTATAGCAGCCTTGGACCAAAGTGGCGGAAGTACTCCTAAGGCATTGTCGGCGTATGGCATAAGCGAAAACAGTTATTCCAACGAAGAAGAGATGTTTTCATTGGTTCACGAGATGAGGACGCGTATTATCAAGAGTCCCGCGTTTGATTCCAAGTATATTTTGGGCTCGATCTTGTTTGAGAACACGATTGATCGTTTCATTGATGGGCAATATACAGCCGATTTTCTATGGGAGAAGAAGGGCATTGTGCCTTTTCTGAAAGTCGATCAAGGGCTCTCCGGGCTAGAGGACGGAGTTCAGCTCATGAAGCCCATTCATGGTTTGAACGATCTTCTAAATCGGGCTAATGAACGCAACATCTTCGGGACGAAAATGCGATCGGTTATTAAGGAAGCCAATCCTGCTGGTATCAAGAAAATTGTTAAGCAACAGTTTGACATCGCGAACCAAATTGTAGAGAAGGGGCTAGTTCCGATTATCGAACCGGAAGTGGATATTCACAGCACGGATAAAGCAGATTCTGAGGAACGATTAAAAGAGGAGATAATTGATCAATTATCCACTCTTGGCAAAGACGTAAAAATCATGTTTAAACTCTCCTTACCTACAGAAGACAATTTCTATACCAATTTAATGGAGGATCCGCATGTGGTACGGGTAGTGGCGTTATCTGGCGGCTACACGCAGGCCGAAGCCAATGAAAAGCTGGCACGTAATCATGGAATGATAGCTAGTTTCTCACGTGCCCTATCAGAGGGACTAACTGCCCATCAAACAGACGATGAATTCAATGCGATACTGTCCAAATCCATTCAGAACATTTATGAAGCCTCCAACACATAAAGGGCACCGGAAGAACGGCTCCGAGCTGATTAAAAGCTTGGGGTCGTTATTAATTCGTTAATACAATTCGGGTGAAACTGCTATTCAGAATGTTGTCACGATGAACCAGACCGTTTACCACCGCTTCAAGCTTAAAAGTTTAATTATTTTATTGAGTATTACATATTAATTATGCACGAAGCTCTGAAGTTTTTCTGGGGGGTGCCTCGGACAATTTCTGACGGGCTAAAATACACATTAATCCCTGAATTATCAAGAATAGAGAGCTCATTCTTTGAAAAGTTATTAAGGTAGTGTTGAAAAAATTAACCACTCATTGTAGATGATATCTTCTTTGTTTCTATTCCTCCCATTTAAAAGCCCTTCTCAGCTTGAGCATACATTCTCCACATTTTGCTGGAAAAATTCATAACTAACACAAACAATGAAAAAATTCAGCGTTTAATTCGTTATATTAACTTCATTTTTATCGATTTCTTCCATTTGCTTTAATCTATTCTTAATATGTTTGTTGGAAATAAATAACATTGCGATGAATAAAATTAGACATCCACCCATAATCAACAAGAAAAATTGCAACCAAGTATTGAGAACTGAAAACTCCATTCAAATCCCCCTCGATTTAATGAAAAAAATCCTCCTATTGAAGTGCAATAATTATAGGTTTGACCTTTTTAAGGTAAGTATTTATTTGACCTTTACATTGGTTATGGAAAAGAAATCAAGATTAATGATGGATTCAAATTCATCTTGGATTTGAATTCTTTTATTTAAAGAATCAATTTTCATTACAAATCCAACACGGGAAGTAAAAAATCCGTCTTTCCATGTAGTAATTTCTAAAAGTAATTTGGTTTCCATGCTATTAGATAATAGCTGTTCCATCTCTTCTATTTTCATTTCATCTAGCAGTGGCCTAGGAGTTTTTTGATCATCCTTCCATAGATCCTTTAACAATTTTATGGATTCCGGCATGAAAAAACCATGCCACTTCTTCATTCCACGATCTTTATGATCTTTCTTCATTAAAAAATCCCCCTTTTTATTTATTATAAGAACATTTGTTCTTATTATTCAATGGGTATGTTATAAAAATTTTAGATATGTCTACATCCTTTTTTCGTTTATTTATCAGTCATGCAGCCTTAAGGCTGCGATTTTTCTTCAGAAATCATGACGTTAAAATTTAAGGTTAAAAGCATACAGAAAGACTTTGGTCGGCAGCACTACGGACTGATCAGAAAGGAAAAAATCACCCTTTCTGTCAACCTGTACGTGTCGCTTCGGCACTAAATGGACCGATAACCACGGTCTGTACGGCTATCGCCAACATTCCGTAGGTTCCTGTTCCATTTACGGCTAACGCCGCCATACCGAACGAGCCGAAAAGTAAGAAAATCAAAAGATGGAAAGATTAAAAGAATAATAGACAAAAAGGAGAGCAGCCGAAAGAATGGCTGCTTTTATTGTTGATTTTCCCTTTGCCTTCCGAATCGTAAAACAGCACAAGCTTTCTAACCTTCCAGCCGGCAGGACACCCGACCCTTTCCGGCTAGAAGCTAAGAAAGCTAGTCAATCGGTCAAGGGGCAAAAAACTTTTTTGCTTAAAGGCACTTTCGCAACAGCAAAAAACTTTTTGTGCGAAGAGCGCCCTTGACCCATTGTCTATGTGTGTTTTTCGTTCTACTTGCAAAAGGGGAAAAATCATCCTCCTTTGGGGAACTTACTCGCTTCGCAAGTCAAAAGGAAAAAGAAAATCTTAAAAAATCAAAAATTATTAGAAAATCCAAGGAGGAAAAGCAAATGACAAAAAGTGTTTATGAAATCATTACAGAAAAAATCATCGAAAAATTAGAAAAAGGTGTTGTACCGTGGCGCCAGCCATGGACCAATTCAAACGCGGTTAACTGGAAAACACAAAAGCCATATCGAGGAATCAATATTTTTCTAGTAGAACCTGGAGAATATGCTTCCAAAAAACAGATTTTAGAAGCTGGTGGACGAATCAAAAAAGAAGAACTAAAAAATTCTCATATCATTGTCTATTGGCTTTGGATAGAGACGGAGGACGATGAAACAAAGGAGAAAAAGACTTTTGCTAAACCCTTTTATTATCGAGTTTGGGAGATTAATAAACAGTGTACCGGCTTAGAGAGTAAAAGAAGGATTGAAGCCTTTGAACATGACCCGATAGAAAAGGCGGAGGAAATTTTTAAAGGATATATCGATTCTCCAGATTACACGTTTCATACAGGTAAGGCGGTTTATTATCCAACATGGGATCGAATCAATTGCCCTCGGATAAAAGATTTTAAGGTTTCAGAGGAATATTATTGCACTTTGTTTCACGAAATGACGCACAGTACCGGACATCAAAGCCGTTTAGCTCGACCGGGTATCACGACAGAAGGAGTTGCGTTTGGGGATGAAGTTTATTCCAAGGAAGAGTTAGTCGCTGAAATGGGTGCGGCAATGTTGTGCGGAGTAGCCGGAATTGATAACAGCACTATAGAGAATACCGCTAGCTATATCGATTCATGGTTACGAGCTTTGAAAAAAGAAAGCCGTCTAGTCTTACAAGCAGCTGCTCAAGCACAGAAAGCAGCAGATTATATTTTAGGAGAAACAAAGGAAAAATTTGCAGACGAAAACTAAAAGAATTGTAATTCATACAATCACAAGCAATAATTTCACCGGCTGACAGGTCAGCCGGTGAAAGGATACATCGAACATGTCGAACCTAAACCAAAGATTTCTAATAAAAGGAGTGGAAAAAGTATGAAAGTTTTTCAAGTTGTTTATTTTGCAAAAGGATTTCAAATGGTATCGATTGTAGTTGCCGAAATGAAGAGCGTGCAGAAAAAATGGTTACTAAAAACCTTGATAGTAAAGAGCACTACAAATTAGATAGGGTCAATAAATGTGACTTGGTAGTTGAAAACATTAATTCGTACAGAAGTAATAGAAATAGTTTGATAAACTAAATAAAACACAGAATTGATCTTTATTAAACTAACAACACCGGCTATGTTCTAGCCGGTGAAGCTCACGGATGGAGGTAAAAAACATTCATTATTTTCTTAATGAAAGCAGGTATCGAACCCTGCTTGATGGTTGCTAATGCAACCTAAATTCTTTGCGACATAACCCCTTTCGAGGGTCTTAAAGTAATTGGAAATAATAGGCCCGATTATTTTGATGGTACTGCTATTCTTAACATTAGAGGAAAGGATGATACTGGATGAAAACATGCGCCTACTGTGGAAGCCCAGTTAAATTTCTTGATAAGTATAATTACTATTGCTATTTTTGTACGATGAAGCTGAAATATGAGGATGTACAGGAAAATGGAAAGAGGAAAAACCTTTTACCTTCTTCGCAGCCTTCTCTTTCTGATTTGAACAAAAGCACCCCTGAGCTAATGTGTCTTTCAACCGTTGAACTGCTGTTCCTTTTAAAATTTGCTCGAAAGGAACGATCGGACCTTTACCATCGACGGTACATCTTTATTCGAGCGATGAAAGAAGGAGCAGGCGGGTTTACAGAAGCAGAGGAATACACCTTTAGTGAATACGAAAAAGTCACACGGAAATGCTTTGTTCTTGAAAACTTAGTCCGGGAACGGCTTGGCTACTATCCTACTAAACTGACAGAATCTTATATTCAAACTCTTGTAGCAAGAATGGAGGAGTCAGCAAAAAAAGATATGGTGATCCAGGAAGCTAAGCCGATAAAAAGTTAATGTTAGTCAAATACAATTAGCCTCTATCTTTCATGAGAGGCTAATTCCTTTGCGATATTCCATTAGCACCCGATTGTGGAATAACAAAGTTACATATGATACCAGGTTGAAAAAGAGGATTTTATGATTTAACAACGAAATAAGTTCAAAAGTTAAAGTGGGCGAATTATGAAGAATAATATTGAAGAAAAGTTTGTGGAACAGAGTAAAATTTATATGAAAAGGAGTTTTTCATTGAAACAAGCTTTGCTCGTTATTGATGCTCAACAAGAATTAATAGACGGTAGCGAAAAAGAAAATCCAGTCCTAAACAAAGATGCATTATTGATTAACATTAATCTCGTCATTGAAAAAGCATTAGCACTAGGAATAGAGATTATCTTTATTAGAGATTCGGATGTTGCAGAGGGAAAGGGGATTGGATTTGAGTCTTCATCAAATTTATCCGAACCAATTAACTCTATATCAATGTATCTCCTACACCCTCATATAAATTAAAATTGAACGCTTTTTTTCTCTTTTTTTACTATTAATTATATTAGAAAAATATTATTTGTCGGATTATTTATTCTGTTTCGTTAGTAAGTATTAGCTAAATTTTTAAAATAAAGAAAGTTATTTAGAAAAAAATGATAATTGACAATTATAAAATATTAAAATACTATTATAATATAGAATAGGTACCCCAAGGAGGAAAAATATGAGGCGCACACGATTTTTTTAACATTCAGCAAATTTTTTTATACGATTATCTCGAATTAGAAATTATTGAAATTGAGACTTATTATTTCTTTAATTTTTGATTCAAAATAAAATGTTCAAATTACACAAAAGGAAAAGTGGAAATAAATGACAAAAGTATTGTACAAACAAGGAGGTCTAATATGTCTACTTTGAGAAAAGAGAAATTTGTGGAAAGCGCTTCACAAGTGGGCTTAAATAGAAAGAAAATTGTGGAAAGCGTTCCGCAAAAAGGCTTTTTTGGCCACCCTAAAGGATTATTTACGCTATTTTTCACTGAATTCTGGGAGAGATTTTCCTACTATGGTATGAAGGCAATCCTTGTATACTATATGTATTATTCAGTTTCAAAAGGCGGATTAGGAATTGATCAGCAAACAGCACTTGCGATTGCTTCGGTATATGGTTCATTAGTGTATATGTCCGGAATCATTGGAGGCTGGCTATCTGACAGAATATTTGGAACATCGAAAGCCGTGCTATACGGCGGTATATTGATTATGTTCGGGCATATTGCTCTAGCGATACCTGGAAGCATGACGATGTTTTTTGTTTCGATGGTACTGATTGTACTCGGTACTGGATTTCTAAAACCAAATATTTCTACAGTATTAGGGGAAATGTATGATATTAATGACGCGCGTCGCGACGCTGCATTCAGTATTTTTTACATGGGCGTTAACCTTGGCGCATTCGTCGCACCATTAGTTGTTGGTACAGTTGGAATGCAGTATAATTTCCACCTTGGCTTCGGGCTTGCTGCAATTGGTATGTTCTTGGCGTTAGTAGTTTATATTGCTACAAAGAAAAAGAATCTCGGTCTTGCCGGTACCTTTGTTGCCAATCCGCTGCCAGATGCAGAAAAGAAAAAAGTTTTCACCAAAATTGTTGTAGTTGCACTAATTTTAGTAGTATTAATTGCAGTTGTGGTTTCAACTGGCACTTTAACCATTTCATCATTTATTAACCTTGTAGGAATCTTGGGATTTGTGATTCCAATCCTTTACTTCCTTACTATGTATCGCAGCCCGAAAACAAGCAAAGAAGAGCGTTCTCGTCTGATTGCTTATATTCCACTATTTATCGCATCAGTTATGTTCTGGTCGATTGAGGAACAGGGTTCAACCATTTTGGCAAACTTTGCCGATAAGCGGACACAATTAGACTTTGCTGGAATGCATATTTCACCAGCTTGGTTCCAGTCCTTAAACCCATTGTTTATTATCGTTTTTGCACCGATTATTGGCTGGATTTGGGTAAAATTAGGTGACAGACAGCCGACATATACACAGAAATTTTCATTTGGTCTATTGTTCGCAGGATTGTCATTCGTCGTGATTCTTGTACCGGCCTTGATTGGCGGCACGCATGCACTTGTTAACCCATTATGGCTTGTATTAAGCTACTTCATTTGTGTTATTGGTGAATTATGCTTGTCACCTGTTGGATTATCAGCCACAACAAAATTAGCACCTTCGGCCTTTTCAGCTCAAATGATGAGTCTATGGTTCTTATCAAATGCTGCTGCCCAGGCACTCAATGCTCAACTTGTTAAATTTTACACACCGCAAAACGAAATGGCTTACTTTGGAACTATTGGGGTAGTATCAATCGTTTTATCAATCATTCTATTTGCTCTTTCACCAAAAATGCAAACCTTTATGAAAGGGATCCGTTAAACCATTCCAGAATGAAAAGAACTTTACTAAAAACTACGGAGAAAATAGTCTCCGTAGTTTTTTCTATTAAGGATAAAAATTTTATCTTCCAGAATTGTCCAGCTCCATGTTTTCTGTTAGCATAACAACTGCTACTGATAAATCTAATTCACTTCCGTTGATTTTATCTATTGGTGCGTAGCCCTGTCATTAATTGCTGTTGTATTTGGATTTCGTAAAAAATAAATTATTTTCAAAATGACTTATTCAACTATTGAATATGCCTTTTCTTTTTTTTAACGTTAAAGCCGTTGATAATCTTTCTTAAACTGGTTGCTTATGTTAAAGATGGGGGTGTTGAGGTAGGACTTTTCCTTATTCGACTAACGGGGGTAGGATAATTTAATAAGAAGTGTGAAAATTTTGCAGATATTTCGGAGCAGAGAAGGTAATGTAACCATTATTTTTTCATCTATATCTCCAATATCAGCTTTGTGAATGAATAAATAATAGAAAGTACTCAATGTTAAAAAATA
The DNA here is from genome assembly GCF_002584635.1 of Bacillus sp. AFS031507. NCBI lineage: Bacteria > Bacillati > Bacillota > Bacilli > Caryophanales > Bacillaceae > Bacillus > Bacillus sp. AFS031507. The sequence goes on along the minus strand of NZ_NUOW01000032.1, from coordinate 2,863 downwards.
AAGCACGATCACTGAGGGAATAAAAAACCAAGAATTGATTACATGGGTATAAATAACACACCATTGTAATTGTATTCCAATTTTTTGTGGTTATTCAATATGGAAGAGATTTCTTGTAAAAATAAAAAATGATGTACTTATTCAACTAAAAAATCAATCTTTATGACGTATTTGAGCGATATTACGTAACGAATGAACAACTTTTAAAAACTACCCTAGAAAGGTAGTTTTTAAAGATAGACGTTTAAATTGTTTTCAAAGTATTATATGGAACTTAATTGATAAAATTAATTCCATATAATAGGAAATGACATTGTGCTCAGAACACAATTATTGTTGTTTGTATTGTGGTTCCTCGGCTTGAATTTCTTGAAGACGTGGTTCAAGACTATCAAGAACAGATTGTGTTTGTTGTGCAGCTTGTTGATAAAGTTGTTTAGCATTTATTGACTATGGATTCGAAAGAATTATCGTTGAAGGAACAAACTATTTTTCATCACATTGGTAACAAAATTAAAACAGAAGATAGAGACATCCACATAATTGCTAGATTAGAAGAACCATTAGTCGTCGTTTTAGGAAATGTTTTAAGTGTGGAAGAGTGTGATGAGTTAATTAGGTTATCAAAAGACAAGCTTCAGCGTTCAAAAATCGGAGGGTCACGTGAGGTAAATAAACTCAGAACAAGCAGCAGTATGTTTTTGCAAGAAGGCGAAAATGATCTTGTTGCCAGAATTGAAAAAAGAATATCCTCTATCATGAATATTCCTGTTGAACATGGAGAAAGTCTTCAAGTTCTTAATTATAAAATGGGTCAGGAGTATAAAGTTCATTTTGATTTCTTTTCAAATTCTAATGTTGTTAATAATCCCAGAATTAGCACACTCGTCATGTACTTAAATGATGTAGAGCAAGGGGGAGAAACTTATTTTCCAAAGCTAAATTTTTCAGTCTCTTCACAAAAGGGTATGGCGGTGTACTTCGAGTATTTTTATAATGATCCTACGTTAAACGAGTTAACATTGCATGGCGGAGCACCTGTTATCATTGGAGATAAATGGGCGGCAACAAAATGGATGAGAAGAAAAAGAGTAAACTAGGTAATATGCACCGTATTTTGCGGTGCTTTTTTATGCAAATAAGCAGCCCAGTCCAAATCTGAACAGAGCTATAACTCGTGAAAACCGTTTTCGCTTCTTAAAAGAAATTGAACGAACTACGGCAGGTTAGTTGAAAAAATTTAAGGGGATACTAGTAGCAATCTCGATCAAAGGGTGAATTAGATGAAGCCTTTAATTAGTAAAGAAGAAATTAGGAGTTCTGAAGAGTTTTTTCAAAGGATTCATCAGGTCGAAGTGGACTATTTTAACTATTGGAAAGAGCACACGCTATGGAACTGGGAATTTTGGCTCTCAGTAGCTCTATCCATCATTCCTTGGTTGGTATGGTTACGAATTCGTAAGCGTGGAAGTGAAGCAAGATTGCTTTTAGCAGGAGGCTTCACGTTATGTATTGCTTCTTGGTTTGACTTTTTAGGACTTGTATTTGGTTCTTAGCATTATTCGGGTAGAGTCTTGCCAACTATCCCGTCGTTTTTTCCTTGGGACTTTTCTTTAATACCAGTAACGATAATGCTTTGGTTACAATTTAAACCAACTATAAATCCCTTTATTAAAGCTGTTATTTATTCCGTACTTACTTCTTTTATTGGTGAACCTTTATTTGAGTGGATCGGGTTATATACAATGTTAAAATGGAACGTTTTTTATTCCTTTCTCATATGGATTGTTATCTATTTAATAGCCTATCGAATTAGTAAAGTAAAAGCATTGGATCCGTTATAAATACGTGATATTGAAGAAAAATAAGAAAACGAGATTTAATGATGTAATCTTTAAATAACTAACAGGAGGGAGAACTATGTCTTTAAAGGTAAAGCAAAGAAAAATAATTTTAGATTTAGCAGTTACATTAGATGGTTTTATTGAAGGGAAAAATGGAGAAGTTGATTGGTGCATAATGGACCCGGACATGGGGTTTATTCATTTTTTAAATCAAATTGATACAATTTTATATGGGAGAAAGAGCTATGATTTATGGGGGCAATATACTCCAGGAACAAAAGATCCTCAAACTGATAAAGAATTATGGGAAGAAGTTCATAGTAAACAAAAATATGTGTTTTCCAGATCGCAAAAAGGAACTGATAAAAAAGCTATATTTATCAATGATCAGATCCTTGAAGAAGTCAATAAAATAAAGAATATGCCTGGTAGAGACATCTGGTTATATGGCGGAGCCAGTCTTATTACAAGTTTTATTCATTTAGGGCTTGTTGATGAATTTAGATTATCTGTTCACCCTGTTATTTTAGGCGAAGGAAAACCGTTGTTTATTGATATACAAGAAAGGGTATATTTGAAATTGGTTAATACAAAATCATTCACCTCTGGCGTTGTTCAACTAATCTATCATTTGAAAAGGGATTAAAATATTACGCATTCATTCAGAATCTTGAGCTGCTTATTGGGCTTTTTTTATTGTGCTAAAGGATGCTTTTACCCTAGGAAGTCGGATCGCTAATGCGGTCTATTTTTTTGCCTTCTTTTACTAGTAAACAAAATCGGACACAAATTGGAAGCGTCAGATCATGTTCAAAAAAACAAGTAGAAGAAATGACCGGAATCTCAAAAAGTACATTAATAAGAGCAAAATGAAAGAAATTGGCGCTAAATAATGCGTCTTTTTTTGTTTTTCCCCAAGCCGCCAGGATCAGGGCGCCTCCTTGACGTTCACCACTGGCGACATTTTTTCCCGACACATAACTTAAGTAGATCTTTATCTAACGGGGCAGCATTCCTGT
>NZ_NUOW01000031.1:0-66633 GCF_002584635.1 Bacillus sp. AFS031507 | reverse complement strand
CTAATGACCGTTCCTTCTGATATGATTAAACCCACTCCATCCGCAGCACGATTTCGGTAATATTCAACAATATCCTCTCCTACTACACCCGTCTGATCATCTGCAAAGGATCTTGTTAACGGTGCCATTGCGATACGAGAGCGTAAATTCCATGCTCCGATTTTTATCGCTTCAAACAATTTACTTTCTAAACCATTTTTTAAATTTCCCCAAGAATTTGTTTCTTTGCTAATTTGATTCATACATTTTCCCCCGTTCATTCCAATTATTCTGTATTTCTATAAATACTGAAATTAAAATTAAAATTAAAATTAAAATTAAAATTATTCCGCTTTAATATTAAAGTAAAGCGGGAGCGTATTGTGCAAGGACTTCTCGTTGTAAACTGTAATATCTAAAGGTTCCCTCTCTGCGAACTGCTAATAATCCGCAATCGAGTAATGGTTTTAAATGATGCGTCAATGTTGAATTGGCAGGGCCTTTTAATTGATTTGTCATTTCCAGGCAAGCTAATTCTGATTGCCCTGCAAGTAATTTTACGATTTGTAAACGAGTCGATTCACCTAGTGCCTTATAGACTTTTACTGCAATATCATCATTCACCGCTAAAAACCTCCTTTCAGCAATTCTTATTTCAGTATTTCTAGAAATATTATATTAAATCAGAGATGCTCTGTCAAGAGAGTACTTTTCCATTTTTTAATTCAAAGGCTGTTTTCTTAATTGAAGAATGTGAGAACAAATAGTCACCAAAATATAAAGCCTGTATCTTAGATTACTAAGTAATTATTGATACAGACTAACGAAAAAAGTCCAATTTCTCAATTTTAATGCTGAGAAATTGGGCTCTTTAATATTCTAATTTACTTAACGTCGTAAATCCGTATTTTCCTGACGCTACCCCCTGTTAAATATTTTTTATTTCACTTGATTCAGTCTTTCAATGTACCTTTTATAGGCTGCTTTTAAAGCAACGATTACGGAATTCGTAGAAGGAGCAAAGTAATGCTTCTCAACTCTCTGAATAAGGTCATCAATCCCCTTGGATAAGTCATAACCGACCATCATACGTCTAAAAAAATCCTTTGTTAAATCTGCCAAAAAAGTGAATTCCGCATTAATAATTAGGTTGGTATTCGGATCAATTTCCAATATTATTCCTGCATGTTTATATACTTCATACATTGCGCTACCTTGTGGTGCTTTAGCATATGCAGTGACAAGTACAGTATTCAATTCGGATTGTTTTCCCATAATATTGCCACCTTATCTCGAAGAATTTTTTCTAAATTTAACTTACGTCAAAAAATGTTTTGTCGTCTTTTAACTTGCCATATTATTATGAGCTAAGGATGCGTTATATATAGAGTAATGATCAAGATACATTGTTTTAGTTCCTGTAGGAAATACAAACTTTAATGTATTGCTTCCAACTGTATAGCTGATAATTTCTTCCTTGTTACTTGTTTTTATATCTGTTTTCGGAGAACCAAAATAATGTTTAATATCGTTAATGGTTAAGTTTTTTAAACTAGGATCGTAGGATCGAATCTCAAACAGTTGCTGTCCTTTATTATAAGCCACAACTACATGTTTTTTACTATAAGTGCAATAGGTGCCTTTCGCTGCTGCAATATATTCTCTTTTATCTTCTTTTCCCCAGCTCTTTCTTACTTCATCAATTGTGGTACTTTTTAGATGAAAATCAGCGTTTATTATGGAACCTTGTTTTGCTTTAGTTGCTATATTTAAAAGTAATTTACTATTTGTTATATTCGTCGTAGTAGTATTTGAAATCGTTTTTGTTATTTGAGTATTTAGATTACTTACATTTACAGGTGAAACTTTATGATTATTAATATTATATTTATGTTTCAAAGTTAAAATCCTGTATACACTCTTATTTATCGTATCTTCAGAAATAGTATGATTTGTCACAGCTGAATAAATACTTTTGTAAACAGTAGCCACATTTTCCATTCCATGACCAACTAAAATAATGTCGCTCCCTGCGTTTATTGCCCTTACGGCTGCGTCTTTCAACTTGTAGTGTTTTGCAATCGCACCCATCGTCATATCATCTGAAATGACAACTCCTCTAAATCCAGATTGTTTACGCAAAAGATCTGTGATAATGGTTTTTGACATAGATGCAGGATAATTAGGATCAATTTTTTTCACTAATATGTGAGCAACCATCACCATATCGGCGTGGTCTTTGATTGCATTGTTAAATGGAACTAATTCAACCTTTTTTAGTCTTGTAAGATCATTCTGTACTAATGGAAGTTCCAAATGAGAATCAACGGACGTGTCTCCGTGACCAGGGAAATGTTTAATAACTGGAATGATTTTTCCAGAACTTATTCCATTCATCATACTAACTCCTAGTTTAGAAACAATACTGGAATTTGATCCAAAGGAACGATCCCCGATAACAGTATTATTAGGATTGCTTTGGATATCTAAAACGGGAGCGAAATCTGTGTTAAATCCAAAAGCTTGCAATTCATAGGCGATCACCTTACCGATATTATATGCGTATTTTTCATCTTTTTTATTTCCAATGATTCTTGCACTCGGTGTGTTTTTGATTGATGTTGGCATTCGGTGTACTCTTCCGCCTTCCTGGTCGACGGATATGAATAGTGGTACTTTATTCTTGCTGTTTGCAGTTTTAATTGCATTTGTTAAGTTAACTAATTGAGCAGCACCCTTAACATTCGTTTGATATAGGATTAACCCGCCTGGCTTGTATTTATTAATTAGGTTTTGTGTATTTGAATTAACGGTTATACCATCAAATCCTGCGATTATCATTTGCCCGATTTTTTCATTTAAAGTCATCTTATTAAGCTGCTCTTGAATTGGATCTTTCTTAGGTAGTAAAGTTGTCTTTTTGGTATCTTCTGTTTTGGTATCTTCTGTTTTGGTATCTTCTGTTTTGGTATCTTCTGTTTTGGTATCCTCTGTTTTGGTATGTTTAGTTTGGCTTGTATTCATCTCTTTATGATTATCATTATTATTAGTTGTATTATTATTTGAACAACCATTCATAAGTAATAATGCAATCAAAATGAACAGCATTTTCAAAATCAACTTTTTCATAGTGTTGGTCCTTCCATTTATAGAGTCCTCTTCAGTTCGATTTAGTAAATATTTTGCACGGTTCCTTTTTATTTTATTTTTATCCAATTAATATCATAACATTCTACTGTAACAGTTGTGACCGGCTATTTCCTACGGTTTTTCAAGAAAAAAACTGTCTTAATAAAACAAAAAAAAGAAGAAAACAAAGATGTTTCTTCTTTTAACATTATCCATATGATTTTACACTTCTAATAAGTTAATCTTCCCATTGGCATTCAGAATCCTTAAAGCAAGTTGAAGATTAAATTTTTGATCTGCATGATTAAAATCAATCTCTCCGATATCTTTTAATCTCTGCACTCTATATTTCAACCCACTTAGCGAAACATTCAGTTCCTTTGCTGTTCTCTGAAGATTGCATTCGTTCGCAAGAAAGATGTGAAGGGTAGAGATAAGTGTAGTTCCACCGCTTTCTTCATCATATTTGAGAAGCTTTTCGAGCGTTCTGGTTGCATAAGTAAGAAGTTGTTCTTGAGCAGAGCCTGCATATAGTAAGTCAAATATGTTCATTTCTTCCACTAAAAATATTTCACTTGTACGTCCTAATCGTGTCATAACCTTCATCATGTTTGAACATTCTTCAAATAAGGGTTGAAGTACTTCAATGGACACCGCCTCACGACTAATACAAATGGAAGTTTTAATATTTGCAAATAATTGCTGTTGGCGGTCTTGTAGGTTTTTTGCTATCTTTCGGAAATCTAATCCATATGGATCTGAAGGCCCCAAAAGGATAATCTCCCCTCTTCGCTCTACAATTAAAGTATCCTTCATAGAAGAGTGAGAATTAGTTCGAACAATATTTAATAATTCATTACGAAGATTCATAGGCAGATCTTGATCTTCTATCAAGCCCTTATCGTTTCGACGTTGAATAATTTTCACAAGCATAAATCGGTGTGGATTTCCAAAATCATATCCCATAAAATTTGCTCGTTTCACTAATTGTTCAATAGGGGTTGTACCGGATAACAATTCTTCAAGAAATTCACCTTTTAATTTATGTTCGGTATTCAAGGCCGTTTTTTCTTTCAATAAATCTACTGCCATAACAGTAGCAGCGCGCTCGGTAATCATTTTTCTTAGTTCTCTATCTGTTCCTTCAACATGGATGACCGATAAATATCCCATAATCTCATCACCAAGAACAATCGGGGCAATGGTCCTGTCAAGAAACACTGGCTCATCCGAAATTATAAAATCCTTCGCACATTTTTCCTCATCTAACTGTCTGAACTTCAGGTAAAATTCGGTAGAAAGATCCTTTTCCGGTTTGATGAGGTATGGGTCTATACCTGAATTTTCCTTGTTTGGCAGCCACCAAGAAAGCGGACGAAAGTATTTATCTTGAACAATGACAGGTGAATGAAGCATTTGCCCGATTGTATTAATGACAGCTTGCCTGCTCTGCCCGGAAAGAACCATCCGGTTGAGCTGTTCATGTATGTCCATAATTCGTTGTAACAACGTATGCTGTTTTTGAATGTGCTGATGTGCCTCTTCTAATTCTTCGGCAATTTTGGTTTGATCATAATAAGATAGTTCCTGTTCAATTTCATTTCCCCATTCCTCTACAGTTCTTCCAATAAACCGGCACTCGGCATCCCCTCGACCAACACAAGTCACTTCTTTATACAATATTTTCCTTCCGAAAATTCCCGTTGAGACCCCGCTTGCATAACCAATTAATGTCCAGCACACCGGATCTTTGACTATACCGAAATGTTGAATATGTTGATCTACTTCAAATGAATTTAACCAAACTCCTTCCATATAAAACTTATTCTGTTCATAATCCACACTAAGACCTTGTAAATCAACTTGAACAAAGCCTTCTTGCATATGAAAAATTGGAGCTTGTTGATGGAGGTATTCAAGAGAAGCATTAGGAAATAGTTTTTTAATTGAAATCGAATCTTTATATCCACATTCCCACCCATATCGAAGGAGGAACGCCCTTGCTCTTTCTCGCCCCAAAGTAGAAATAAGGTCACGACTGAGCATTCCTAATGCTTCGGCATTCATCAGAATAAAACGTTCTCCTTTAAACATGATTTGGCCTGGATGAAATTCAATATCTGATTTATTCAGTGATGTAAGTACTTGCTCCATATTCTCCCGCCTTATTAAGTGAGTTTTAGTTTCTGAGCCAATCATAAAAACTTACAATGTAAAAATAGAGTGATTTCCCCTTTTTCAAAGTAATGGAAGTTTAACTAAAACAAGCACCTACTAATAGGTAAATTGTTTGTAGGATGGTTCTTAATTTCAATTATAGAATGAAAAGAAAATTCGGTTATCACCTACTAGTAGGTAAGTTTTTAATGACAATCTATCCACACTTTATAATAAGTTGGCTTTCCCGTTCATGAAATCTGGGAAAAGTAATCAGTATAGTCTATAATTTTATACCAACAACCTTTACTTAGGGTGGAAGTAATGGTTGTTGGAATGTAAGCTGCTATTTAACAGTAAGATTGCTTACTTGTTTCATAAAATCGGCGATAAGGTCCTTTCCAAGCACACGTTGGTATTGAAGAACCCCTTTACCAGCAGCCAAAATCATTAGGGCAAGAGAATCGACATCGACTGAAGATTGAAGGTCACCTTGTTCCTGTATTTCCCGAAGTATATTCTTAATAATCAGTAGTTCCTTTTCGCTTATTTCCTTTACCTTTTTCTGCATTACCTCAGGCAAAGATTCAAAATCTGTTTGTAAGGACGAGATTGGGCAAATGTCATAACATCTAAAGTGTTCAATTCTGTCCGTAAAAAAATTCTTTAGCTTCTCTTTTGGCGATATAGAGGCATTGCTATTCGAAAACCTATCCAATCGTTGCATGATCTTATCGGTAATCGCCGCTCCTAGATCCTCCTTTTTCTCAAAATGATAGTGAATGCTTGCCTTTGTGACACCCAGTTGTTTAGAGATGTCATCGTAGCTAAACGCTACATACCCTTTTTGTTGAATCAACTGTATTGCTAAATCAATAATTTGTTTTTTTCGATTTTCCATAGCACAATTTTAACTTACTAATAGGTTAGAGTCAATTTCTCCACGGGTTAAAGATTTAATTGCGAAACGTACAGTCATTGATCTTGAATTGTCCCGGAACAATTACCTTTATAATTCGAGCTCCTTCAATCTTCTTGAGGTTATCACTTTACCTTCTCATCAATAAATTCTTTTTCAAAACGCTGAAACATCTGTTCATGAGTATTGATAAATTTTTCACCGAAGGAATTTCGAATAATGGCCTTTAGTTCACGCAGCTCAGGAAATTCCCCAAATATATTCCTTAATGGGAGGGTTGCTGAAACAAGGTCATTTTCTTCTGGCTGGTAAGATTCGAGCAAGCTAATGATAATTTCTTTTCCTTTGTCAGTAAGTTGAATATACGTATTTCTTTTATTATCTTCTCTTTTTAAAGATTGTAGAAGCCCTCGTTCCTCTAACTTTTTGGAAAAATTATATGCGGTAGAAACATGCATGACTCCTAACTCCGCAATTTCGGAGATAGATGCACCGTTTAAATGATAGCCAACCAATAAAATATGGTATTCATTTATATTCAAGTTAAATGGTTTTATCCATTGTTGTAAATCATTTTCAACCACTTTCCAAAGTGCCTTGCTTAATTGAGCCACTCTTTGACTAAAAATAAGTGCTTCCTTCATAGAATAACTTTCCAAGTTTTCATTCCCCATTTTTCTATTCATTTAAATAAATTGGACTAATGTACTACTTAATTATCAAAATATTTAGAAAATATTTGAAACAAATAAAATTATTATACCATATCATCAAGTTAAAAAAATTTGCTTAAACTCTTTTTTCCATAATCCGCATACCACCAAGTGAAAATTATTTATTCATTGAATTAGCCGCAAGCTTAGAAATTGTGAACTTACTTTTTTTATCGTAACATGATACTTTTTTTTATCGTAACATGATACTTTTTTTTATCGTAACATGATACTAATTATATTTAACCGGCTACAAAAGATGGATTTTCATACAACTTCCTGTCCGAATCAGCCTATAACAGATCCTTTTGTGGTATGAAATCATGTATGGAAACTTTTGTATGTATGTTCATTCCTCCAAGAAATATAGAACAAAAAAACTATCTTACGGTATAAGGAATAAAGTGGAAGTATTGAGGGAAATCTACCATTATTAAAACTGATGCAAAGGAATGAGAATTTGTCAGCAATGAATTCTACGAAAATTTTCATAAGTCCAGCTTTGATGATCGTCATTCTCTCGACTGGATTGATGAATCATGTATTCGTGTTACCACTTCTTCTCGACCAAGCAGGAAGAGATGCGTGGATCTCGGTACTCGTGTCCATTCCGCCCTTTTTTTTGTGGCTTGGTGTCCTATATTACATCATGCGAAAAACAAATCAGCAATCGTTAATGCTATTGATTAAACAGAAATTTGGAAATCTGGCTTTTCTTTTGATTGTTATCCCGTTAGAGCTTTTCCTGCTGGCCATTACGATAATAACGCTAAAAGAAACAACGTATTGGATTTCCATCGACTTTTTGAAAGCGACACCGATCTTTGTCATTGCATTTTGCATCATGCTCCTCTGTTCAATGACAGCTCTTGCGGGGATTTCCTCGATTGCACAAATGTCTGCTCTCTTCCTGCCAATGGTGGTTTTGTTCGGTTTTTTTGTCATGTTGACTAACATGCCATACAAGCATTATTCTTGGTTGCTGCCTATGATGCAAAACGGCTGGGGGCCGGTCTGGAAAGGCAGTTTGTACTCGGCTGGCGGCCTAGTGGAGATTTTGTTTCTTCTACTATTTCAGCATCACATAAAACAGAAGGTAAAATTTTGGCATTTAGTTATGATTGGAATAATCCTTGTGGGGCTTACACTTGGACCGCTTCTTGCAGCCATTGCGGAGTTCGGGCCGCATCTCGCCATAAAGCAAAGACACCCGGCTTATGAGGAATGGCGTTTGGCGGAACTAACTACATATATTACACATTTTGACTTTATATCATTATTCCAATGGATGTCAGGGGCAGTAATCCGCATTGCAATGTCGTTGTATTTATGTGTGGATGTGCTAAATTTCAAGAGTAAACGAGTAAGGAATAGTACGCTGTGGGTAATTAGCTGTGCAGTGTTGGTACTTGCTTTGGTACCGATCTCCGATACGGAATACTATGGCATGTTGAAAAATCATTATTTTCCATTACTTATTGCTATGGTCATTCTAATCTCACTAGTTCTCCTGATCTTTAGCTACACAATCCAATTTAAACGAGGGTGAATCTCCATGTCTTTTATAATTCAAGAGCAGAAATTACGCAGCCTGTTCACCGCTTGTGCCGATGTACAAGTCCAGTTACATGAATATGGAACAGAGCCTCATGTCGAGAAGGTACTGCTCCTCTTTTGCACAGGACTGGCTGATCCTGTGCAAATTAATCAAGTGGTGTTTCCACAGTTGGAGCAAAACAAATCGTTACCTTTGCTTCCTATCTCGCTGGAAGGGAGTCGAAATGCGGTAGAGCAGGAGATTGTTACGAAGGTATTTGCGGGAGAACTTTTGCTGCTTTTTGAAGGGTCAGGCGAGTTGTTCTCGCTGAATGTCGCTAAACTTCCTCAGCGCCAGACGGAAGAATCCACCTATGAAGTGTCAGTGAAAGGACCACGCGACTCGTTTACGGAGTCAGTGGAGACCAACGTAGCTCTGCTTCGGAAGCGGGTACGGAGTACGACACTGTGCAATGAATCGTTTGTGGTCGGGAAACGAAGCCAGACCAAAATCTCCCTGATGTACCTTTCCGATGTACTGAACGAGGAAGTGTTGAAAGAGGCAAGAAAGCGGCTAAATTCCCTTGACGTGGACATTGTCAACGGCATCTCCCCGCTAGAGGATTTGCTTGCCGACTCGCCTTTTTCGTTTCTGCCGTTAATTTCCTACAGTACGAGGCCCGACTATGTGGTGGAATCGTTACAGCGAGGGCGGTTCTGCATTTTGATTGATGGGGCACCTGCCGCTTTGGTCGCCCCAATCAATTTTCAGTATTTGGTAAAATCGGCTGAAGATATGTACATGCCGTATTTTTTTGTTACGTTTGAGCGGTTGATGAGATATCTCGCCTATTTCATAACTGTGATGCTACCGGGATTGTACATCTCGCTAGTATCATATCATACGGAGCATCTTCCATTTCCTATAATGGCAACAATATCGTTAAATAGCTCTGGTATCCCGACTTCTCCACCTTTTGAACTATTTGCTATGCTCTTTTTGTATGAACTGTTTGGTGAGGCTGGTAAACTTTTGCCAAAGCAGGTAGGACAAACCGTCTCGGTTGTCGGAGGATTAATCGTCGGCGATGCAGTTATACGTGCAGGACTTACTTCTCCTAACATTATTGTAATCGTAGCGATATCGTTTATGGCGCAGTTAATACTAGTCAACCAATCATATTCATCGTCGATCATTTTTATGCGGCAATTCGTGCTGCTGTTGTCGAGCGTTCTCGGCCTTTTTGGGTTTTTAATAGCTAATTATTCTATCATACTGTACATGTCGACGTTAAAATCGTTTGGTATGCCTTTCTTTTCTGAATTGATCGATCCACTCGACGCTGACTCGATCAAATCGCTCATTCAATTTCCGAAACCTTTTCAACGAACGCCACCGAAGTTTCTGCGGACGAAAAAAACGCATAAGCAAGGGGATGATTCAGAATGAAGCGTGAAAAGTATCGCCACCTATTGCTCTTGCTGATTTTGCTATTCGTGGTGCCTAGTTTGACTGGGTGCTGGGATTACAAGGTGTTGAAAGACATGTCATACGTCTCAGCAGTTGGCATTGATTACGTAGATAATCAGTTTGTCGTGTACACCCAGATGGTCGACTTTGCTTCTGTAGGTAAAGTGGAAGGTGCCAGCAGTGAGGAAGCTTCCTCCAACATATGGGTGGGCAAGGCCACTGGCTCCACATTTTTGTTAGCGTGGAATAATTTGTACAATAGCATACAGCAAAAAGTTCATATTGGGCAAGTATTGTCGGTGGTGTTCACACAGAAAGCGATGCAAATGCATCTGAATCAAACAATAGATATGTTTGAACGTTCTGAGGCAAGGTTAACGCCTTGGATTTTTACAACAGAGGAACCGATGGATGATCTTTTCTCCATCACACCAATGTTTCCTTCGTCTCCGCTTTTTACGAAACTGAACTCCCCAGAAAACAATTACAAGCAGCATTCCATGATCCGGCCGCTGAAGTTTTTGGAATTTGTAGCACTTTATTCGGAACCAAGTACCTCAATTATTGTGCCGACACTTTCAATCGACAAGAATAATTGGAAACAAAAAAAGAAAAAAATGCCTGAGATGACAATTAACGGAGCGATTATTTACCATACAAAGAAGAAGCCGCGCTGGATGTCCAAGGATGATTTACTGGGGGTGCGGTGGTTGGAAGAGAATACCACTCATACACCACTTGCTTTGAATGATGACAAAGGGGACATTAAAGCAGTCCTGTACTTTGAGAAGCCTAAGGTAAGCGTGAAATCTAAGTTTTCGGCGAATGGAGAGCCCGTCTACAACCTGCACATCAAAGTTCACGGTGAATTAAACCAGTTGAACGTCCCAATGACAACTAAAAAGTTGAAAGCAGAAGCCGAAGCAAGAATCAAGGCTGAAATTCGCTCAACGTATACCGCAGGTTTGAAAAATAATGTAGACGTCTACCATTTGGAGGAAACCATGTTCCGCCATCGATATGCAGATTGGAAGCGGTTGACAAGCAGAAAGTCATTCCCCTTCACACAGAATTCACTAAGAGACATTCAAGTGGAAGTTGAGATTACGAATACAGGGATGTCAAAGTTAAAGACTTAAAGGTGACGGAACGTTTTTTAATTTGACATCATTGTTTTATTCGAATTTTTATCAAAAAACCCATCCTTATAGAAATAGGATGGGTTTTGTTGCATATTTTCTGCCATCATTCTATTTCCCTTCGTCCAACCTTCCATAGGATCAAATTAATCCATAATTGATTATATCTCCCCTTCTACTCTTTATCGATAACTAAAATGAATCATTATCATAACAAGGATGTCATTTACCAAAAAAAAATATCGCCATATAATAACCTTAGCATTTAGAGTAGTCTTAATTTTACCAATGTTAATAATAGTTTAATTTTACTATCCTAAAATGCAATTCATATTAGAGGGTGATACATAAGATGAAAAAAAGAAATCAGTGGTTTAATGGGAGAACAGCAACTTGGCTTTTCACTTCAACCCTAGTATTCTCCAGTGCTAAATTTCCTTTTGTAGCTCCAACCGGTTTGGCACAGGGAATCAATGCCAATGAAGCAATGACACGTGTTATTGTCGAAATGGACGGCGCACCTGTGATTCGTGCCCTGCCGAAGTCAGAAAAGATAGGAGCCGCTTCCAAATCAACGGTAAATAAGTTGAAAGAACAAACCGAGAGCTTGAAACAGGTACACGGCAAAATGTTACAATCATTAAATGAAAAAAGGATTCCATTCAACAAGTCTCATGAGTATACGTTTACCCTTAACGGGATGGCATTACAAGTTCCCAAAAACAAAGTGGATGAACTGCGTTCCCTTCCAGGCGTAAAAGCGGTGTATCCGGATCAGGAATATCACACAGACTTGGCCGAAAGCGTTCCTTTGATTGGTGCTCCTGACGTTTGGTCCATGCACGACCAAGAAAATCAAGGAGTGACCGGGAAAGGAGTGACGGTCGCTGTGATTGACACGGGCGTGGACTATAATCACCCTGACCTTGGCGGGGCGATCGGACCAGGGCACAAAGTACTCGGGGGGTATGATTTTGTCAATCATGATAACGACCCAATGGACGACTACGGCCATGGAACCCATGTTGCCGGAATCATTGGGGCTCATGGTAAAGTGACCGGGGTGGCACCTGACGCTTCGATAACAGCCTATAAAGTCATGGACAATAACGGATCAGGAGATACATCCGATATCCTTGCCGGAATAGAAGCCTCTATTTCTCCAGACAATCCATACCCGGCAGATGTCATTAATATGAGCCTTAGTGGTCCAGGAGATGGCAGTGATCCCATCTCCCAAGCCGCCCAAAATGCGGTTGAAGCCGGTGTAGTTGTTGTAGCGGCAGCCGGGAATTCAGGCCCTGGATATGGAACAATTGGTGCTCCTGCTATGGCAGAGGGAGTACTTGCTGTCGGCGCAAGTACAAGTGGTATCAAAGTGCCTGTCGCGAAGATGGTTGCCCCGGTTGAAGAGAATTTGTCCGTTACCCGCCTTGGGTTTACAGCAAACCCTCCTGAAGCAGCCACCACCCGCGAGCTGGTAGATGTTGGAGAAGGTGGACTGGAAAACTACGAGGGAGTAGATGTAAAAGGAAAGATTGCCCTAATTCAATTGCCTCAAGGTGCAAGTGTACAGCAAGCTTTTTCAGAAGCGGTTACAGCTCAAGAAAAAGGGGCCGATGCTGCGCTCTTTTACCTGCCTGACCAACCTGGCCCTGTTTTTAAATTAGGAGATACTATACCATCACAATATACATCCAATTCATCTGAAAAGTTACAAGCTCAAGATCAATTCCAGACAGATTCATCCTGGGACGGTCGGTTGGATACGTTGGCCGCAATGCTAATTACCGGAACAAAAGCTGGGGAATTAAAGTCCTACTTGGCCAAGGGACCCGTTAAAATCACGATTGCGGGAAAAGACGCAACGGATCAAATTGCTAACTTTAGTTCACGTGGTAATTCCGACTTACGAGCAAAGCCTGATTTAGTCGCTCCGGGTGTTGAAATCAATTCGACCTACATCAAGAAACAAGAAGATGATTCCGGTTACACAAGAATGAGCGGGACAAGCATGGCGGCCCCTCATGTGGCAGGTGCAGCTGCCCTCATAAAACAACTCCACCCTTCCTGGAAAGCTAGCGAGATTGCCAGTATTTTAAAAGAATCCGCGAAGCCGCTGGCATCATATGATGTGCTTACACAAGGTGCAGGAAGACTGGATGTAAAGGCTGCGGCGGAAACCAATGTCGTCGCCTCACCTAATGGATTAAATTTTGGATTTGCTGATTTAAAAGATTCTGAGATTCATAGAAGCGCTTCATTATCTTTGAACAATCACGGTGAAAAACCAGTTGATATGGATTTCACCGTAAAAGACGCTACAAAATCCGGGGCAACTGTTACAGTGAATCCTTCCCATATTCATATAGAACCAGGTCAACAGGTCAATGTTGATGTGAACATCAACATGAATCGGCCGGATCAGGATACGGTTATTTCCGGATGGATAGAAGGAAATATCCAATCCGCAAATGAATCGCAGCATTTGCGCGAGCCCTACCAGTTGACTTTACGGCATCTCCAAATTACTGCATCTCCCGATCCAGTACCATCATCAGTAAGTGAAACGGAAGCCTTCATTTTCAGTCCGATTGATTTGTCACAAGCTCCAAAAGTGACAGTACGAACTCCAAGTGGAAAAACAAATCAAGTGACTTCTGTCTTAGATCATGATCATTGGTGGCGTGTGCCCGTTCAGACAAGCGAAGTGGGAATATATCGGATTGATGCCATTTCCACAGTCAAAAATTCTTCTACTGAGGAAGCGGCAATAATAGGTTCTAGTTTTCTGGAAAAATTACCAGCCGTTAAGGAACACGCTTCATCCTGGAAAGCCGTTGGGCCTTACTCTAATACAGGCTTGATGAATTTTGACCTGAAAAATCCTAATGGCATGACGGTATTACCTGCAGGGGCATTATCTCAGGGAACTCCTTCTATTTTCCGGACGGAAGATGGGACAAAAACTTGGCATCAGTTTGAAAATTTTCCTGTTGCAGGAGGAATGCCAATAGCTCTAGTGGTCGATCCCACTAATGAAAAAAATATATATGTGCCTATTAATGGGTCCTATTTTGATCCAACTTATCAAGGTAAGATATTAGCCAGCAAAGATGGCGGAAAAACATGGAACACTCTACCTTTTCCGAATGTAGAGGTTACTGACTTACAAATTGATGAAAGTGGGCAAAAACTAGTTGCTCTTACGAGGAACGAAGTCTATGTCAGCTTGGACAGAGGAATGAACTGGGAGAAGCTGTCTGGATGGTGGCCATATCTTACTGACGCACATCTTTTGAATAACGACCTTTACCTTTCAACAGGCTACAAAGGTTTATACGTTTTGAAAGATGTATTCTCTGGTTCGCCTACATCTGAGAAATTGTTTCAGCCGCCTTTTAGTAGTACAAAGGATGTAGTAGGCAATCAAGATATACTAATTGCCAGTACATTTGGTGGCGGATTGTACGCTTCCTATAACAAAGGTAAAGATTGGAAAGAACTTACGCACTCTCAAATACCATTTAATAATGTATCTCACATAGAGATTCTGGAGGGGGATATTTATGTCGGGACTGGGTATGATGGAATAATGGTGAGTCACGATAACGGAACAACATGGGAAACCTGGAAAAAACCGCTTCCTGGGTCTGCCTCCTATGAACTCGATTTCGCCTTAGGACCAAAATCTTCTCCTAAAGAGATGCGCCCAGTTTATGTTTCTTCTATTCAGGCAGGGATATATGGAACACAGGATAAAGGTGAATCATATAAACGGATCGGTATTCCTGGAGCAACGGTTTATGACTTGGCTATTTCCCGGAATTCCAAAGGATACGGGTTACTTGCCGGGACTGAATCCGAAATGTACCGAACAGCGTTACCCGTTCAAAACAAGGTTGATTCCGCAACACTCGAGTGGGGCGCGGCTGAAGGTGAAGGAAAAGATGGAGAACAAGTGTATCATATTGCAACGTCCCCAACAGAACCAAATGTTGCTTACAAGCTACGCTATAGTTCTTGGACTCAGAGTATGTATGTGTACCGAAGCAAAGATGGTGGGGAAAACTGGGATTTGAAGTTTGAAGGTGGGGGAACCGCCCTTGCCATGCAGGTTCACCCAGCCAACTCAAATCAAATCATGATCACATATAAAAACGTATATGAAAAAGGTATGTTAATCAGCCAAGATGGTGGGGAGAATTGGAAAACAATTAAGCAAGAGCACCAGTTTATAGCTTTAGCCGGTGATCCTAACGATCCTAACCGGATTTGGGCAGGCGGAAATGACGGACTATTTCTGTCCAAAGACATGGGACAATCATTCCAAAAAATTCAAACCGTTCCTGTAAGCAGGATTACGATCGACTCACACAATCCGGACCATTTAGTGGTCGGAGGAAACCATTTGTATGTCAGCACAGATGGCGGGAAAACATTAGAAACAGCAAAGGGTGCTGATGAGCTCGAAATATATGTCAATGATATCATCGTTTCCCCTAGTAACCCTAAAGTCGTCTATGCAGCCACTGGTTCCTTTAATAAAAAGGATCTCCGTAAGCAAGGTCGCGGTGTGTTAATGAGTGAGGACGGCGGGGAAACATGGACTAATATATCCGAGGGCCTCGATAACAGAAATGCGACTGCCCTTGAACTATCACCAGACGAAGAATATTTGTTTGTCGGCACACAGGGCGGCAGTGTCCATCGAATGAAATTGCCTAATAAACAACGTTAAAGATTATTATTTTGACCAAAATCTACTCTACTCCCTTCCCCATTCCGCTTGATGGAATGGGGAGGGTTTTTTAAAAAGGGAAAATTCTTCAGAAAGTAAGTAAAGTATTTTCAGGATACACTCTCTCATTCAGTTTTGTCTTTTCCACATAAGCAACCATCAAGTCTATAAAACTTCTTGCAGCATATCCAATATACTTTTCTTTATGATGTACAATGGCAATTTCCTTACAAATAGCTGGGTTTTCTATTTTAATTACCTTTAGGGTTCCATCATTCTCCGAATCGAGAAGTGTTCTGGGAAGAATGGTTGCTCCAATACCTGCTTTCACTAAACTCAATATAGATTTTACCTCAGTTAATTCGATGATTGGCTGAATGGCAAATCCCCCAGAGGCAAAGGCAGCATCAATTAACTTTCGGCACGTGTGGTTTATTGGACATAATACAAGTGATAGGTCCCTTACCTCTTCCAACTCCACTATATCCCTATCTGCCAATGGATGGTCATCTGAAACCGCCAAAAAATATTCTTCAATATATAAAGGGATACTCGTTAACTGTTCATTCTCTATAGGCATGAGTGTCAAAGCTATATCAATTTCATTTCTTAAAACCTTTTCTTCAATGTTATCTGACATAAAAATCTTTGTTTGCACATGGGGCCACTTGCGATGAAGTTCTAAGAAAACGACGGATGCAAGCTGACTTAACTCTTCCGACATTGCCCCAATGATTAGTTTTCCTTTTTTTATATTTTGAAGTTCTTCCATTTGTTCATAAACACTATTTATATTGGAGAATATATTTCCAGATTGTTCTCGTAGAATTTCACCAGCTTCTGTGATGGCGATTTTTTTTCCTAAACGATCAAATAAACGGACTCCTAATTTATCTTCAAGGGTTCTCATTTGACGGCTTAAAGCAGGTTGTGAAATTCCTAATTTTTCTGCTGCCCTTGTGAAATGTAATTCCTCACATATAGCCATAAAGTATTCCAATTCCCTTAATTCCATAACTCCCCTTCTCTCTATCGCCTAGTTCAACGCTCATTCGCAGTTGGTAAAAATCAAAAAAGCAAAAGGCAACGTTTTCAAATTATTGTCTTTATTTACTTCTTATTTATTGTAGAACACTAGGTATATAACCTCAATGTAATAATTCTTCGCAAATTTTTCCAATACCTTATCTAGAATTGAAACCCTGGTTCATTTGGCGATTTATTGTACCCATTTGGAAAAATAACTCTCTAATGAATGGAAAAACCTCCCTATCATTGATAGGAAGGTAATTTTTGTTTTAATTATTTGCCTTCACCAGTGTTGAACATTTCTTTTGCGTATTGGATACCTAAACCATATGCACCGCCGTGTTCTTTAGCAATGGATAGTACTTGATCATACGTAGCTTGGTTTGCCCAGTCACGTTGTAATTCCAGCATGTATTGCATCCATGTAATTGGTGTAGCACCAGCTTGTACCATACGTTCAACTGCCATATTGTGTGCTTGATCTGTAACACCGCCTGAAGCGTCAGTTACTACGTAAACTTCATAACCATCATTAAGGGCTTCTAAAACTGGCATCACGACACAAACTTCAGTCCAAAGACCGGCAACGACGATTTTTTTCTTTCCAGTATCTTTAATGGCTTGGACCACGTTTTTATCATCCCAAGCATTCATGGATGTACGATCATAAATTTTTTGATCTGGGAAGACTTTTTTAATCTCTGGGAAGATTGAACCACTGAAAGACTTAGAAGCGACTGTTGTTAATACAGTTGGTACCTTAAACGTCTTAGCTGCTTCAGCCAATCCTGCTACATTATTACGTAGTGTTGCCACATCGATTGACTTAGTCCCAAAAGCCATCTGAGGCTGGTGGTCAATCATTAATAACATATGATTGGTTGGTGTTAATAATTTAGAAGTAGATTGGTCATCTACCTTTACTGGTTGATTTTCATTTGTTGATGCTTTTGTCACTGAACTATGTGTTAATTCTACTGCCCCTACTGCACCTAAGGCCACAGTTAAAGCCATTCCTACTGCTGCTAATTTTTTAATTACGGATTTCATCTTCTGAACCTCTCCCTTTATATATTTATATATTTGTAGTAATTTTTCAAAACACGTTTAATCTAAGGCCCACAAACTATTTCGAATTCATTTATCTCTATTTGAAGATATTTGGGTAAAATGAAGTAATTATTTGCCTTCACCAGTGTCGAACATTTCTTTTGCGTATTGGATACCTAAACCATATGCACCACCGTGTTCTTTAGCAATGGATAGTACTTGATCATAAGTTGCTTGATTTGCCCAGTCACGTTGTAATTCCAGCATATATTGCATCCATGTGATTGGTGTAGCACCAGCTTGAACCATACGTTCAACTGCCATATTGTGGGCTTGATCGGTAACACCGCCTGAAGCGTCCGTTACCACGTAAACTTCATAACCATCATTGAGTGCTTCTAAAACTGGCATCACGACACAAACTTCAGTCCAAAGACCAGCAACAACGATTTTTTTCTTTCCAGTATCTTTAATGGCTTGGACCACGTTTTTATCATCCCAAGCATTCATAGATGTACGATCATAAATTTTTTGATCTGGGAACACTTTTTTAATCTCCGGGAAGATTGAACCACTGAAAGACTTAGAAGCGACTGTTGTTAGTACAGTTGGTACCTTAAACGTCTTAGCTGCTTCAGCCAATCCTGCTACATTATTACGTAGTGTTGCCACATCGATTGACTTAGTCCCAAAAGCCATCTGAGGCTGGTGGTCAATCATTAATAACATATGATTGGTTGGTGTTAATAATTTTGAAGTAGATTGGTCATCTACCTTTATTGGTTGATTTTCATTTGTTGATGCTTTTGTCACTGAACTATGTGTTAATTCTACTGCCCCTACTGCTCCTACGGCAACTGATAAAGCCATTCCTACTGCTGCTAATTTTTTAAATAAAGATTTCATATTCTAAACCTCTCCCTTTTTATATTTGTAGTAATTTTTCAAAACATGTTCAATCTAAGGTCGCAAACTACTTTGAATTCAAATATCTCGAATTTGAGATATTTAGGTAAAAAAATTAATCCTATTTACCTTCATTAGAATTTAACATTTCTTTTGCTTTCCTTTACTTGATATCTTCAGCCATGTTCCTTAACAAATGCTAATTTTAAAATTAGGGATTTCTTCTTCATTACACCGCCCCTAATTTATATGTAGGAATTGTCTAGGAACCCCCCTACTCTTCTCCTCCTTTTATTTAATTTTTCTCGAATAATATATTTCAAACAAAACAATCTTGAAACAAAACATTTTAATTTCGAGATAATTTTATTATAAATAATTTAATTGAATTGTCAACCTTAAATTTAAAAATTATTTTATTTTATGGTTACTTTTTAATACAAATTTCCTTTTAAACTTAATCGTTTAAATCTTTATTTATTAGTGTATTTACGATATAATCATTTATATTAAAGAAATACCTTGTTACTTTTAGTACACAATTATTGCAAATTGGAGGTGTTTATCTTGAGTGAGAAGGAAACACAGGATAAAGTATGTTCAAAGGTTGAAGAATCGTACAATATTATCGGAAAAAAATGGATGGGTTTAATTATCCATACTCTAATGGAAGAACCAAAACGGTTTAGTGAAATCCATGCTTATATTCCTGATTTAAGTAAGAGAATGCTTAACGAACGAATGAAGGAACTTGAGGATTGCGGAATCGTTCTAAGAAATGTAATTACAGATCGCCCAGTACGAACAGAGTATTCACTTACAAAGAAAGGGACGGAATTAGGAAGAGCCCTAAAGACAGTAGAGGATTGGGCTGATAAATGGCTATAAAGTTAAACTTCAATTAAAAAAGACTGCCAAGCCACTTCTTTAAAGAGGTGGTTTGGCAGTCAAATTAACTTAATGGCTGTGCTTTTAACTCCTTTTCTTTTGAAAAGCAGAAATACTTTCGTACTCTTCTTTCAAAAGTCGAGAAAGGCGAATATAGATTGGAGCTAATTCTTTATATATTTCCACATTTTCTATATGCGGTTCATGATAATGAGTAGCACCTACCATTTCCGAAACTACATGTAACGTATTAATTTCACCAAGACTATATAAACCCAGAATCGCCGCTCCCAAGCAAGAACTTTCAAAACTTTCAGGTACATGCACCTCTTGATGGAAAATATCCGCCATCATTTGTCTCCAAAGCGGTGATCTTGCAAAACCTCCGGTTGCTTGAATTTTTTTCGGCTCGCCTATCAATTCTTTTAAGGCAAGAAGAACCGTGTATAAATTAAAGATAATCCCTTCCAAAACAGCGCGGATAAGATGTTCTTTTTTATGATGTAAGCCCAATCCGAAGAAGGATCCCCTTGCATTTGCATCCCATAAGGGAGCTCTTTCACCTGCTAAGTATGGGTGGAATAATAAGCCATCAGATCCAGGATTCACTTTTGCTGCAATTTCCGTCAGTACTTCATACGGGTCCTTTCCTAAACGTTTCGCGGTTTCAATCTCTGAAGAACCCAGCTGGTCACGGGCCCATCTGAAAATCATGCCTCCGTTATTGATCGGACCTCCAATCACCCAATGATCTTCGGTTAAGGCATAACAAAAAATCCTACCTTTAGGGTCTGTCACAGGCTGATTTGTCACAGTCCGAATAGCGCCGCTTGTCCCGATTGTAACGGCAACTACTCCAGGTTCAATCGCGTTCACACCTAAGTTGGATAACACTCCATCACTAGCGCCAACGACAAATGGAGTGGATGGAAGCAAGTTCATCTCTTTTGCAAATGTTTCGTCCAACCCTTTTAAACAATATGTTGTAGGAACTGGTTTGGAAAGTTGTTGTGCTGATACCCCTGCAACATGAAGAGCTTCTTCATCCCAATCCAAATTTCTCAAATGAAACATTCCTGTTGCTGATGCAATGGAGTAATCGATGACAAATTCCTTAAATAGCTTATAGAATACATATTCCTTAATGGAAATGAACTTATATGTACTTGAAAATAATTCTGAATGCTCATTTCGAAGCCAAGTCAGCTTTGATAAAGGTGACATGGGATGAATTGGCGTCCCGGTGCGAAGATAGATTTCATGCCCGTTCATTTCATTCTTAATTTTTTCAGCCCACTCTGCGCTTCTATTGTCCGCCCAAGTGATACATTTGGTTAACGGCATTCCCTCTTTATTAACAGCAATCACACTATGCATCGCTGAACTAAAGGAAACAAAAAGAACATCATTAGGCTGGACATGGTTTGCTTGTACAACCTTCTTAATGGTGGTGATCACGGCCTGAAAGATCTCTTCAGGGTCTTGTTCCGCCGTTTCCGGTGTAGGAGAATGCAAAGGATATTCAATTCCATGGCTTGATATAACAGTGCCGTCGATTGTAAATAGAACAGATTTTGTACTAGTTGTGCCGATGTCTACACCTATCATATATTTTGTACTCACGATTTCTTCCTCCTTACAAAGGATTTTTACTGCTTCCTAATCAAGGAGAGAAGCTAAAAATAAGCTTCTCTCCTTCACGTAAATCATTTATAGATGTGACACTTTAAACTTCCTCTATAGTTTATATTAGTAGTATTGTTTTTAAACAAACAAATTAAGCAATAATACACCGCCAAAAGCAACAAATGAAAGGATTGTCTCTAACACTGTCCACGTTTTAAAGGTTTCTTTCACGGATAATCCCAGGTATTCTTTTACCATCCAGAATCCAGCATCGTTTACATGTGAGAACATCAAGGATCCTGCACCTGTCGCGATAACAAGCAATGCCTGATTTACACCTGACTAGTCCAGTAATTGCAGGTAATGCATTAATAAAAAATAGCGAGTAAATCAACTTCTATGTTTCCGAAGAATTATATTCGCACCAGGATCACCTATCGATTATTCCTTTTCTTCAGCTCTATCTATATCGAAAATTTCTTAAATGCCAACACTGCATTATGTCCTCCAAAACCAAAACCATTAGAAATAGCATAGTTTATTTTCTGGTTAACTGCATGGTTTGGAACATAATCTAAATCACACTCTTCATCTGGTACATCATAATTAATAGTTGGAGGAGCTATATCTTCCATGATACTTTTGAGGGTTATAACAGCCTCAATCCCACCTGCTGCTCCAAAAAGGTGCCCAGTCATTGATTTAGTGGAACTTACCTTTAAGTTATAAGCATGAGCACCGAAAACACTTTTAATCGCTTTGGTCTCTGATTTATCTCCTTCAGGGGTACTTGTACCATGTGCATTTATATAATCCACATCCGTCAATCGAATATTTCCCATTTCTAAAGCTAATTTCATGGCATTTGCGGCCCCATTGTAATCAGGTGAAGTAATATGGTATGCATCTGTTGTGGAACCATAACCTACGATTTCTCCTAAAATTGTCGCTCCTCTTTCCTTTGCATGCTCATATTCTTCCAGGAATAAAACACCCGCTCCTTCAGACATGACAAAGCCATCACGCCCTCTGTCAAATGGGCGACTTGCCTTTTCTGGAAAATCATTAAGAGTAGACATTGCTCTCATTCTTGAGAATCCAGCAAAAGCTAGTGGATTAATAGGAGCTTCAGCGCCTCCTGCTAATATGCCATCAGCATAACCATGTCTAATATTTAAAAAAGCCTCCCCAATTGCTTGATTCCCTGTTGCACAAGCAGAAACAGGTGAAAAGCTAGGCCCTTTAAAACCCGTTTTTATAGATATTATTCCTGACGCCATATTACTGATCATCATTGGAACCATAAATGGTGAAACTTTTCTTGGTCCCCTTTCAAGCAAAGCTTTATGATTTTCTAATGTAGTATTAACTCCTCCAATACCGGAACCAATATAAACCCCTAATCGCTCCTTATTAACATTTTGTAAATCTAGATTCGCTTGTTCTAAAGCTTGTTGAGCAGCAGCAACAGCATACTGTATGAATAAGTCATATTTTTCCTGTTCTTTTTTATCCATATATTGCTCTGCGACAAAGTCGGTAATATAACCTGCAATTTGGGTGTTAATATTGCTATAGTCATCAGATTCAATTCTTTTGATGCCTGAATTACCTTCTTTAATGTTCTTCCAGAACGCTTCAATTGTATTTCCTAACGGTGAAACGACTCCATATCCTGTCACTACAACCCTTCGTGCCATCACCAACACTCTCCTGTCATTCCTTTATTGCATAACTACTTCAAAAGATCTTTAAGTTGTTCCAATATTTTAGACAAAAAACCATCTCTGAATACAAGTTTACATTGAATCGGCCTTTAATACTAGAAATGAGAAAAACTGCTAATGCTTACAGATCGTCAGTATTTTGAAATTATTCAGCTCTTTTCTCCAATAGTTTAATAATTTTTCAATTATTTGGTCCAGTTCTCTTTAATAAACTGATCACGGCCGGACTTTTCCCGATCTTCCTTATAATGTTTTGGATTCTTCATATGGTAATCTTGATGATAATCTTCGGCTGCATAGAAAGGCTCGGCCGTCAAAATTTTCGTTACAATAGGTTTTGCAAATCGACCGCTTAATTCCAAATCTTGCTTGGATTGAAGTGCCAACTGTCGTTGCTGTTCATTATGGTAAAATATTGCGGTTGTATATTGCGTTCCACGATCCTGGAATTGTCCGAATGCATCTGTCGGATCAATTTGCAGCCAATAAAGTTCTAGTAACCTTTCATATGGAAAAAGCTCGGGATCAAATGTGATTTGTACGGCTTCGACATGTCCCGTCTTCCCCGATTTAACATCTTCATACGTAGGGTTTTCCTTGGTACCGCCGGTATAGCCTGACACGATACCTTCGATTCCGGGCAGTTCTTCAAACGGTGTAACCATACACCAGAAACACCCTCCGGCAAAGGTTGCTTTTTGCATGTTCTATGTCCCCTTCCTTAGATGTATTGCACTAGAGCCCAAACCAATTGTTCTAAGCTTTCTTGATCGATTGCATCAAATCTATTTTTGATCGGACTTTCGATATCCAGTACGCCAATTAGCCGATTGTTTTTTACGATCGGAATAACGATTTCCGACTGTGTGGCCGCATCGCATGCAATATGGCCTGGGAGCAAGTGGACATCCTTGACTCGAACTGTCTCCCATCTCCTTCATTTATTAACTTACTAATATTTAAGTTTTATCTTGACGCATAGCATCTCGAGTAGTTTTTACTTATATATAGAATTTACATACTCTTTTATTGTTCTCAATAACTTTTCCGTAATTTTCAAATTCACAATGAATCTCATATTCAACCGACAAGCTAAAAGTGCCCTCTCTGAAAGAATGAGCAGTTACGAATAATACAGTTGCCAATTAAATTAACTCTTTAGTTATTGGTGAAACAATTGTGGGTATATCGCTTTTACCCCGCCAGAGAAATCTTGCTGTACCTTTCGGCTCAAATCGTTTGCTACAATTTCATAGCTATCGGCTTCTATACCATCGATAGCAATCTTTGCAATGTCAGCAGGGTTAGCTTTCGGTGCTTTAATATTTGCTGTCATGTCTGTGTCCATAAACGCTACATGCAACCCAGAAACATGAATATTTTTAGGAGCTAGGACCAAGCGGAACGTATTCGTCAAACTCCATTCTGCCGACTTCGCTGCTGGATATGCCCCCCCTCCGTTCAAGCTCAACCAGGATAGAACAGAGAGAATATTCAGGATTGTTCCTCCGCCATTTTTCTCAATAATAGGAGCAAAAGCGCGTATCATCGAGAGAGTGCCGAAAAAATGAGTGTCCATCTCCAAACGAATTTTATCCACATCACCATCTAGCAGCGCAGCTCCGGTACTCGATCCAGCATTATTGATCAGTAAAGTTACATCCCTAGCAATCTCGGCTGCTGCAGCAATCGACTTTTCGTCTGTTATGTCTAGCTGTAGTGGGATGACTCCAGGAAGATCAATCAATTCCGGTTTTCTGACTCCTGCATAAACCTTAGCACCTCTAGCGAGAAGTTCCTGTGCAAGATGACGACCAAGGCCCCGATTTGCTCCTGTAATTAGTGCTATTTGTTTTGAAATTTCCATATACGTATACACCTCATTTTGTATTTTTTTAAGCATACTGTCTTAATAATTTGTATCATTAAATTGATTTATTCGTTTAAGAATAATCATTCTTAAATTTACAAAAAATGATTTAGTGTTGGTTTGAATTCCCACTTTACATTCGTTAATACATAACATATTTACGCTCCTTGATTTGGTATTGAAGGACTAGAAGTTCCCCCACTTTTATCAGTTATTGATTCTTTATATAGTGTGAAAAATTCAATTCTCAATCTATATTATTCGTCGTTTCAAGTTTAGTTAGGTAATCTCTTAAGAAGCCAATAGAGCGGTTTATATAAATAGTGTCATAATATAGCTTTGTCATCATTAGAGATCCCTCAATTGTGGATATAAATATAGTTGTAAAAGTTTCAGAATCTATTGTAGGAATGATTTCTCCGTTTTTTATCCCATTTCGAACTATTCGAACGATCATGGAATATAAATCATTCATAGCCCTTACTGTCGCCTCCCGTAAATCGGGATGTGCATCATCTGACTCTATCGCGGCATTTAAGATCGGACAACCTCCAGGAATGGGCTTCCCTTCTACTAATAACAAAAAAACATCAAGTATAGCATTCAGCTTTTCAATAGTATTATTTTGGTTTTCAATAGCTTTTTGAAAAGTCATGAACATGGTATTAATTGAGTAAGAAAATGCATCCAATGAAAGTTCTGCTTTACTTTTAAAGTGATTATATATTCCTCCTTTTTCCATCCCGATTTTTTCCATGATAGTAGTAATAGAAGTACTCATATAACCTTCTGTATTTAATAGTCCAGAGGCTTTTTCAATAATCATCTGCTTAGTTCGTTCACCCTTGCGCATATTTTTGTCCTCTTTTCTAACTGATTTTTCAAACTGATTGGTCTGTTAAAATTAGTATAACTCTATAAGTCTTCATAATCACATTATTTTTATCTGAACATTGCAATTATATTGACAAATAAAACCTACTAAAGTATATAATAAAAACAGACCGTTTTGTATTTTTTTATAATGGAGGGATGTTAAAATGAGTAAAAAAGTTCTTGATATGCAAAAAATTATTAATGGTGAGGTTCCACCACCACCCATTGCAAGGTTAATTGGGGCGGAGCTGGTATATGTTGAAGAAGGAAAAGCAGTTTTTGAATTACAATGTAATACAGAAAAACATGCAAATCCTATGGGGACGATCCACGGTGGAATTCTATGCGATATTGCCGATATGGCGATGGGTGTAGCCTTTTCGAGTACATTAGAAACTAATGAAACCTTTACAACCGTTGAACTTAAAATTAACTATATAAAACCCGTTTGGAACGAAAAAATTATAGCAAAAGGAGAGGTTATGAAAAGAGGAAACACTATAGGGTTGATTAAGTGTGATGTTTTTGATGAAGGAGGTTCCTTAGTCGCCCATGCTTTAAGCACATGTATGATTCTTCGAGGAGAAAAATCAGCAGGAAGATAGGAGCACAATTTTAGCTTATAAATTAATGGAGAAAAGACTGCTTTAAAAAGCGGTGACAGTAACAAAATTCAATAACACATACTCGTAAATTATACAAATGATTGATACCTAATGAAGGAGAGAAGCTCAAAATAAGCTTCTCTCCTTCACGTAAATTATTTATAGATGTGGCTCTTTAAACTTCCTCTATAGTTTATATTAGTAGTATTGTTTTTAAACAAACAAATTAAGCAATAATACACCCCCAAAAGCAATAAATGAAAGGATTGTCTCTAACACTGTCCACGTTTTAAAGGTTTCTTTCACGGATAATCCAAGGTATTCTTTTACCATCCAGAATCCAGCATCGTTTACATGTGAGAACATCAATGATCCTGCACCTGTCGCGATAACAAGCAATTCTAGATTCACACCTGACATGTGTTGGACAACTGGTGAAACGATACCAGCTGCTGTTGTTAAGGCAACCGTTGCTGAACCTGTCGCAATGCGAATTAATCCAGCAATCAAAAATGCCAAAACAAGCGGAGATAGTGATAAATGTTCGGACATTTGAGCAATGGTTGTACCTACACCACTATCGATAAGAATTTGCTTAAATCCACCGCCGGCCCCTATGATTGCAAGGATTGAACCAACTGGCAGCAAGCTTTCTTCTGTAAATTTTTTAATGGCTTTTTTATCCATGCCTTGACGAAATCCGAGAAAGAAAAATGCCGTAAAATTAGCAATCAAAAGCGCAATGACAGGACTGCCAATTAATGTTAAGAATTTCAGCAGGCCGGCAGGTAGTGACATATATGGTGCAATAGCTGATAAGATCATTAATAATACTGGTAATAAAATAACAAAGAATGAAATCCCTGTTCCAGGTAATTTTTTCGCCTCTGTATTAATACGAATCAACTCTGGTTCTCCCTCAGGAATCACGTGTTTATGAACCCACTTTGCAAATAATGGACCTGCGATGATGGCTGCAGGCAACGCAATGATTAGTGAGTAGAGTAGCACTTTCCCAAGATTAGCCTTATAGATTCCTATTGCCGCCATTGCCCCTGGGTGCGGCGGTACTAGACCATGTACGACGGATAGTCCAGTGATGGCAGGTAATGCGATTAATAAAATATTTTGTTTCGTTGTTTTATGAATTGAGATCACTAAAGGTAATAAAATCAATATGCCAACTTCAAAGAACACCGGAATTCCGATAATAAAACCAGAAAGTAGCATAGCCCATGGTAAATTCTTGACACCAAAGGAACGAACGAAGAAATTCGCTACTTGCATTCCAGCACCTGATTCTGCCATCATCTTTCCTAAAATCGTACCTAACGCCAAAATTCCTACTAAGTGACCTAGAACATTCCCAACCCCAGTTTCATAGGCACTCACGATTTTATCCATTGATAAACCAGCCATAATGGCTAAAAACAAACCCGCAACGGTTAAACTAATAAACGCATGCCATTTCCACCAAGAGACTCCCAAAACGACGATCACAATTGCTGCTAATGTTACGAGCAGTAAATACGTATCCATACTTAATTCCACCTTTCCAATTTACTTAGATTATCTACTTCATTTTGTTGTATAAATGATAGTGTGTTTGAGTAATTAAAAAGAAATACACGATTTACTATTATTTTTTTACCACTGCATGTCCACCAAACTCATTGCGCAAGGCTGCCACGACTTTCCCTGTAAATGTATCGTTCTCTAGTGAACGATAGCGCATCAATAATGACATTGCTATAACAGGAGTAGAGGCTTGAAGATCCAAAGCTGTTTCAACTGTCCATTTCCCTTCACCGGAAGATTGCATGACCCCTTTGATTTCATCCAAATGCGCATCTTTAGAAAATGCATTTTCTGTTAATTCCATGAGCCATGAGCGAATGACGGAACCATGATTCCACACTCTTGCTACTTTTTCATAGTCGTAGTCAAACTCGCTCTTATCTAATAGCTCCAATCCTTCACCGATCGCAGCCATCATTCCATACTCAATTCCGTTATGAACCATTTTCAAGAAGTGACCACTACCAGCCTTCCCTGCATACAAATATCCATTTTCCACAGCAGTGTCACGGAAAATAGGTTCCACAATATTCCATGCTTCTTGATCTCCGCCAACCATGTAGGACGCTCCATTTCGAGCTCCCTCCATCCCGCCAGATGTTCCCGCATCCATAAAGTGCACTCCAATTTCTCTCAACTGGTTGTAACGAAGAACCGACTCTTTATAATGGGAGTTACCAGCTTCAATCACTATGTCACCTTTTGTTAAAAAGGGTGTTATCTCATCAATTACCGAATCAACTACGGAGTGTGGAACCATAATCCAAAGGACTCTTGGTGTATCCAAAGATTGAACAAGTTCCTTTAAGTTGGAAGTGCCTTTAGCTCCGTATTTTGTCATTTCTTTGACTGAGTCAGCATTTAAATCAAAGGCTACAACTTCGTAGTTGTGATCCAATAGATTTTGTCCTAAATTTAACCCCATTTTCCCTAATCCGATTAATCCAACTTGCATACTAAGTTCCTCCTCAAAATTATTTTCATAAAAAAGGATGATTCTTCCCTAACCATGTCTAAATCGACATCATTTTTTCAAACTATGTTGACCTTCTATAAACCGAACCGTGCCTGTTTTAGCACACATGACAACCGAATGAGTTGTAGCGAAACTTCCTTTATATTGAACCCCTTTAAACAAATGGAATAGTAAGAATGTGAATTATTATTATTTCGCCCATTGATTTCTAACTTGTTCTTCAGCCAAACGTAAGATTACTTCTTCTGAAACCTCTTTATGAGCAATAACATTTGTTAAATAATTTTTTCCTTGAAATCTGACTGTAACAGTTATTTCCATCATAATTATCTCTCCTTTCTACAATGTAAAAAAAGTGGAGGCTCCCATAACCTAAAATTCATTTTCGATTGTCAAAATAACAATTATGACAAATAGAATTCAGCGGAAAAGGATATTCCATCTGGTGAAAATCTATATCAGCCGTTTCCGGATAAAGAACTAAGAATCATAGCGAGAGTCAGTGTTTATGCAATATCTTTTCTGCATTCATAAGTTTTGAAACAGATCCAAAAGATACACTACCCTTGAAAGATCGCCTTTTATTTTGGTAACTTTTTTTATATAAGGTTATCTTTCGTAACCATAATAACTCTATCGACATTCAATGTCAATTAAAATTTTTAAAAGTTTCTAAGCCTAATAAAACCTCATTAATTCTATTATAATCAAGGTAAAATCTACTTTTAAGATAAATATTTAATAAAATTTCTAAAGGTTTTATATTCATTTATTTCTGCCACTATAAATGTATTAGTTATTTTTAATACATTCAATTATTAGTGGAATCATTTTAATGTTGTTAGGTGGTATGTGAACGATTTGTAGAATAAAGGATTCTCTATGGGTAAAAATATCATTGACTTCTGTCAAAAAAATTCTTGAAAGGAAAAATATAAGCTATGATGAATAAACAAACTAACAGTCCCCATTTACCCGAAGATCTACGTAGGTTCAACCCTGTTACAGTTATTGGAGCCGGTGTTATTGGGATTTCGTGGACAGCCTTATTTCTAGCAAAAGGTTTAGAGGTTCGAGTAAACGATGTCCGTTCTGACCTAGAGGAAGTTGTGCATGAAGGTATAAAACAGATTATCCCAACTTTACGTGATCTTGAACTTCCCACTGAAGGCCTTACAGATCGACTAATTATTGAGCAAAACCTGGAACGTGCGCTTGACGGTGCCGCTGTTGTACAAGAAAACGGCCCTGAACGTATAGGTTTTAAACAGGAGTTATACAGTCAAATCGAACAATTTGTGAATAGAGAAACATTATTGTTGTCATCCTCCTCGGGTTTAAAAGCAAGCGATATAGCAGAGAATATGGAAAATCCAGAACATATGTTAATCGGCCATCCTTTTAATCCACCACATCTTGTCCCATTGGTCGAGATTGTGCCTGGAAAAAATACGGCTTCTAGTGCGGTTGAAAAAGCTGTGGCTTTTTATGAAGGGTTAGGTAAGCACCCACTTGTGTTGAAGAAAGAAATACCCGGATTTGTAGCGAATCGTCTACAATCAGCATTATTCCGCGAGGCCATTCATTTGGTATTAGAAGGAGTTGTTTCGATCAAGGACCTTGATGAAATTGTAACAAGCTCGATTGGTCTTCGATGGGCAGCAGGTGGTCCATTCTTGACTTTCCACCTGGGAGGTGGAAAAGGAGGATTCCCTGCCTTTCTCAAACATCTAGGACCTGGAATGGAGGCACTTTGGGATAATCTTGGTAGGCCACGACTTGATGAACCTACGATTCAAACATTATCCGAACAGGCTATCTCTTCTTATGGCAACATTTCAGAAAAGCAGCTTGAAGAAGAGCGTGATCGTCGACAATTATCCGTGCTCCATGCACTTAATGAGAAAAAGTAAAGACACCTATTCACACTAAGTTAAAAAGGATCGGCTTTCCATGTTCTTTCCCAATAGGAACATGGTTTTTTACGCTACAGCTGAACAGGATGTTTTATATCATGAAGAGAGGATTTGATTAAGAAAATGAATACTATTCAAGCAATGGTGCTAGATAAACTTGGAGATCAAACAAAGTTAGAAATTAAACAATTACATATGGAAGATTTACCTGAAGGGGAAGTAACTATTCGTGTTGCATATTCTAGTGTGAACTTTAAAGACGGTATCGTAGCTTTCCAAGATAGACTTGTAAAGTCCTATCCATTAGTGCCAGGGATAGATTTATCTGGAACGATTAAGGAAACAACGGATGAGCGATTTAAAACAGGAGATGAAGTAATTGTGACAGGCTATCAACTAGGAACAGGACATTTTGGCGGATTTAGTGAAATGGCACGTGTACCTGCAGAGTGGGTTGTTCCTCTTCCAAAAGGATTGTCTTTAAAAGAAGCCATGATCCTAGGAACAGCTGGGTTTACCGCAGCATTATCTGTTCAAAGGCTTGAAGATAATGGATTGGAACCTAACCAAGGACCCGTTTTGGTAGCAGGTTCTACAGGTGGTGTAGGGAGTATTGCCGTAAATATCTTAGCTAAAATAGGTTTTGAAGTTGTAGCCAGTACAGGTAAATCTAACCAAGAAGGATATTTAAAAAGATTAGGGGCTAAACAAATTATTAATCGCAATGATAGTAGATACAGATCAAACACCAATTCGTGAAGAAAAATGGGCTGGTGCTATAGATCCTGTTGGTGGAAAAACACTTCAGTACATATTGAGTACTTTGAAATATGGAGGGTCGGTAGCTACCTCTGGTTTTACAGGTGGGAGAGAAGTTTCTACAACAGTTCTTCCGCATATTTTAAGGGGCGTCAATTGGCTCGGTATTGACTCAGTTCAATGTCAAATGAATAAGCGATTAAAGGTTTGGGATCGTCTCGGTGATGATCTTAAACCAACAACGTTAAATGATTACGTAGCAAATGAAATCTCCTTTAAAGAGCTTCCAGGAGTATTAAGGGATATTTTAGACGGAAAAATACGTGGAAGAACGATTGTTAAACTATAATATGCTTAGTTCAAATCACAACAAATATACATCAATTATGATTTGAGCATTTATGTCTAAAACGCCTCAGAATTAGTTCTGAGGCGTTTTAATATGATTCTCAGTATTAATTTTTGGAAATAAAAATGTAAGACAAACCTACATTGCAGAACACTGTCCTCGATAAGGCTTTTATGCTTTTAAATAAATTAGCACTAAGCAACGATTTATTCAACAACCTGGAGAGTGACATCAATATTCCCTCTTGTGGCTTTTGAGTATGGACAGAATTCGTGGGCCTTATGTACAAGCTCTTCCAATTTTTCCTTTTCTACACCAGTTCCTTTTACTTGCAGCGTTACTGCAATTTTGAATCCTTGATCAGCCTCATCTTTTAAGAAATCTACATTTGCCGTTACTTGTGATTCGAATTTGACATGTTCCTGCCTTGCGATGTGCTGTAAAGCTCCATCGAAACAAGCAGAGTAACCGCAAGCGAACAACTGTTCAGGGTTTGTCGCGTTTGGTAATTCTTTCGCTCTTGGGGAGCCGGGCATTGCTAAATCCACTTTTATCTTGCCATCAGATGATTCAACTCTGCCTTGTCTTCCTCCACGAGCTGTTGCAGATGATGTGAATAATGGTTTTGTAGTCATCGATTTTCTCCTTTTTTGAGAATAATGTCTTGCCTTAATGTTCACAAAGAGAGAGCTTATTACCCTTAATTCAAAACCTAACAATTTGAAAAGCTAATCGGAAATTTCCCACTAGCTTTTCTTATCGGTCAAAATGTTATTGATTCGCTTTTTTGACCCACTCCGCAACTGTAACGGTACGTTTAGCTTGATGTTTAACAGCTGCCTGTACGTCTTCAATCATTTTTCCATCTTGTCCAACAGTAACACTTGTTCCATAAGGGTTACCACCTGCTCCGAAGGTGACTGGATCTGTATAACCTGGAGCCGCCACAATTGCACCCCAATGATACATGGTTGTATAAAGTGATAAAATTGTTGCCTCTTGACCGCCATGAGGATTTTGCGCAGACGTCATTGCACTAACTACTTTGTTTACAAGCTTCCCGTTAAACCATAACCCTCCTGTTGTATCCAAAAACTGCTTCATCTGTGCTGGCATGTTACCAAATCGAGTAGGTACACTGAAAATAATGGCATCTGCCCATTCCAATTCATTTAAGGTTACTTCAGGTACTGCCTTCGTTGCTTCAACATGTGCTTTCCAACCTGGATTTCCTTCAATAACTGATTGTGGAGCGAGTTCCGGCACTTTTAATACTTTTACTTCAGCACCTGCTTCTTTCGCTCCTTCTTCAGCCCATTTTGCTAGTTGATAGTTTGTTCCACCCATGCTGTAATAAATGACTGCTAATTTTACATTTGTCATTGTTTCGATCTCCTTTTCTGATGAATTTCCAAATAGTTTAGATAAAAAACCCATTTTAATACACCACCTATTTTCTCAATCTTTTTTAATTATTATTCATAAATAAGCATTTTAACTTTTTGATTCACTTTTTAAAAACCAGTTGATAAACATTCATTACATAGTCTGTCCTAAAATTTTTTAAATAAATAATTTATGATACCATTGAGCTGCGGCTTCTACTTCTTCGTAGGTTAACTGATGGCCTCTATTCTCCCAATGAAGTTCAACCTCTGCGTTTGCGTCCTCAAGTAACGATTGTAGTTCCGCCGATTCCATCGGTGAGCAGATTGGGTCATTTGTTCCAGCTGCAATAAATACTGATTTCCCTGACAAATCTGGAAGATCAATTCCTTTTCTCGGCACCATTGGATGATGAAGAATGGCACCCTTCAATGCATTTTGATAGTGGAATAATAAACTAGCCGCAATATTTGCACCATTAGAATACCCAATAGCAATAATATTATTTCGGTCAAATTCATATTTCTTTGATGCTTCGTCAAGAAACTCATTTAATTCTTTTGTTCGGAATATTAAATCTTCTTCATCAAAAACTCCTTCAGCTAATCTTCGGAAAAATCGAGGCATTCCATTTTCCAATATATTTCCTCGTACACTTAATACTGAAGCCTCATCATCAATTCTTCCCGCAAGAGGCAGCAGGTCTAATTCATTTCCACCTGTACCGTGTAGCAACAGTAAAGTTGGTTTTGATGAATCAGTCCCCTTATTAAATATATGTTTCATCATTTATCTCCTTCCAGAACGCGAACCTCCACTGGGGGTAAGGTTTCTTCTAATTCTTCACGCTTTGACTCTAACCATGAAGGTAACATGAGTTTTTTTCCAAGTTCAGCAACAGGTTCATCAAACGAAAAGCCTGGCGGGTCGGTCGCTATTTCGAAGAGGATTCCTCCTTCTTCATGAAAATAAAGAGCTTTAAAGTAGTTCCGATCAAGTATTTCTGTCGGATGATACCCCTTATCTTTGAGAAGCATTCTC
Organism: Bacillus sp. AFS031507; assembly: GCF_002584635.1. Lineage (NCBI taxonomy): Bacteria > Bacillati > Bacillota > Bacilli > Caryophanales > Bacillaceae > Bacillus > Bacillus sp. AFS031507. The sequence continues at coordinate 32,267 of NZ_NUOW01000031.1, read as the reverse complement.
CATCTGCTATGATCTTCGTCATTCTTTGCTCTCCATGCTATATGGTGAACCGTTCCTGCCCCCATTAGCCCTCGGACTGAGGGATTTAGCGTGATATCAATGGTATTTCCAAGTTGTCCTTCAGATTTAAATCTTAGAAATTCGTCTTCTTGTCCAATGCATTCTAATCCCAAAATATTTTCTAGCATGTCCGTGGTCTTATGCGGCTGAGCAGATAAAAGAACAGCGCCGCCAAACCCTTTAATAGCATTCTCTGCTTGAATTCCCCCAAAGTTCCAATTATTCATTGGTCCTTCATCTCGTTCAATTAGTTCAAGTTGAAGTCCATCTGGATCGTTAAATTTCAAATAACTTTCCCCAAAACGAACGGATGAAATAAATTCAATATTGAATTTTTGCAAACGTTTCTTCCAAAATTGAATCGAGCCTTTTGGAATAATATAACTTGTTACACCCACCTGTCCTGTTCCAATTCGACCTTTGAGCTGTTTAGGCCATGGAAAACAAGTGATAACAGTTCCAGGTTGGCCCATTTCATTCCCAAAATAAAGATGATATACTTCTGGGCGATCAAAATTTATCGTTTTTTTAACGAGCCTTAACCCCAGTACACCAGCATAAAAATCAATATTCCTTTGTGGATCGTTAACCATCGCGCTTATATGATGGATACCTTCTGTTTTTTGCATCTTTATCTACTCCATTTCACCAATGGGATTGGGTGTAACCTTCTCTTTCGGTATTCGCGGCTGGGTCTATCAAAAGCAAAGCAATTTTTCTCTTTCGTGAATTAATCTAATTCTCTTACTTCAATCGGAAGCAATTCTTGCTCAATTTGTCCTCTATGAGGTTCGTATTGTGAAGGCAGCATCAATTTTTCTCCCATCGTCGCTAATGATTCATCATGAGCGAATCCTGGTGGATCTGTTGCAATTTCAAATAGAATTTCCCCATGTTCTCTAAAGTAAATGGCATTAAAGTAGTTTCGATCCTGAACTGGTGTAACACCATAACCGTTCGACTCAACATACTTCTTCCAATCCAATTGATCCTGGTCATCTTTAGCCCGCCATGCAATGTGGTGTACTGTTCCTACACCCATTTGACCGCGTCCAATAGAAGTTAATTTTAGGTCGATAATATTTCCGATATCTGCAGAAGAACGATAACGAGCGAAATCTCCTTCTTTTCCGATAAATTCAAGTCCCATTACTTTCTCTAACAATTCCCCGGTTTTGTTAGGTTGTGCAGATAAAAGAGTTGCGCCGCCAAACCCTTTGATAGCAACTTCAGGAGTTACCCCACCGAAAGTGAATGTATTGACTTCCCCTTCTTCTCTTTCCACAATTTCCAAGTGAAGTCCATGCGGATCATCAAATTCTAAATATTGCTCTCCAAAGCGTTCTATTTTAGTGAATGAAACGTTGAATTTTTCCAATCTATTTTCCCAAAATTCCATAGCGCCCTTCGGAACAACATAAGAAGTGACCCCAACTTGACCGTCACCAATGATTCCTTGACGAGCACCAGCCCATGGGAAAAAGGTGATAATCGTACCCGGTTTTCCAACTTCATTACCGAAATAAAGATGATAAGTACCAGGATCATCAAAATTTACCGTTTGTTTCACTAATCGTAACCCTAAAACGCCAGCGTAGAAATCTACATTTTCCTGTGGATGTCCTACGATAGCTGTTATATGGTGAATACCCATAGTTTTCTGAGTCATTTTTGTCACTCCATTTTCTAAAGTTTTTTTACAAAACATGTTCAATTGTTTGATCCTTAGAAAAACATTTAAATTGTATTAATCTAATCCACAATAATTATTTTGTACAATTGATGCGATTAAACTCTTATAAAACAAACTATATTTAATTTGAAAATCTCTAATTCGAGATATTTTATTTTAAAATTTATTTTTTCACTCTATTATTAATTTTCTTCAAAAGATTTACTATTATCTGAGCCTCATCATTATTTAAAAAACCAAAAATATCATCCACCAATTCTTGATGTTTTGGCATGATTTTCTCCATCAAATCAATTCCAGCATCAGTTAATGTGACATGTATGACACGCCTGTCATCAGGACATGGAAGTCGATTTAATAAACCTTTTTGTTCTAATTTGTCAATAACATACGTCATCGAACCACTGGATATCAGTATGCTATTACCAATCTGCTGAATCGTTTGTTTTTCATTATGGTAAAGCACTTCTAAAACCGAAAATTCTGTAATACTTAGGTTATTTTTGGACATTTCATCCCTTATTCGCTCCTGAATTACTTTAGATGTATGCATCAATTCTAGAAATGGTTGGTTGGTGCATTCTCTATTCATTTTAACCACCTCCTTTAATGAAATATCTCATTTTAGTATATCTCGAATTCGAGATATTGATAAGAATAATATTATACGGTGTTATTTTAGTCAATATCTTTTTTATTTGTTTTTAAACTTTATATCTAATTAATCATCCGTTGAGCTTCACGAAGTTGGATAGTACGATTTTCACGCGGCATAAATCTACGAATTTCCTCTTCGTTATATCCGACTTGTAACTTTTTTTCATCAATGATTAAAGGTCTTCGTAATAATTCTGGGTTATCTTTAATGAACTTGTACAATTCTTGAAGTGATAGAGATTCAATGTTACCATTCAATTTTTGAAATGCTTTCGAATGTGTTGAAATGATTTCATCTGTACCATATTCTGTTAGTCGAAGAATTTCTTTAATCTCATCGATCGTAATCGGTTCAGATAAAATGTTTCTTTCTTTATAAGCGATTTGGTGGTCCTCAAGCCAAGCTTTAGCTTTACGGCAATATACACAACTAGGTGTTACATATAAAGTTACCATTTTAACAAGACCTTCCATTTAATACTTTTAATAAATTTATCTCAAATCTAATTATCTCAAATTCAAGATAACTTAATTATAAATAATTTTATCAATTTGTCAACAATCTATTTTTTATATTAATAAATCTCAAATGAATAAAAAATGGAAAAAAATTACATTTATTACCTAAACTCATAATAAAGATCCCTTTATCAATTTTACATAATGGGAAACTAGCGGTGTATCATATCCGTTGTTTTTATAAATTTTAAGTTACAGCTCCATGATAAAGTATTCGAGGTAATTTTTTAAAATCATACTGAATTACTTTATCAAAGCTATCTAAATAGGCATGTAAAGATTGTGCAATCATAAGGTTTACCACTTTTTCTTTAGTATTAAAAATAATGATAGGTTTTTTAAGCGACCATGCATATCCAACTTCCCACATTGTTCCAGGATCCTGATCGTTATATACTGCGAAAATAATATCGCTAAACTGTATTGCATTTACATCAGTAACAAAGTTTTGATTTTGCCATTGATAAGACCCCAAAGGAAACTTGCTTTTGTATTTTCGTGGAGAAAATACATTTAATCCTTTGTTAAATAAAATTATTTCTAATTTTTCTAACAGTGCAATTTGCTCTGGGTTAAAAAATGGTCCAGCCAAATATACGTTCATTTATTGCCCTCCAAATGGTTATAAAAAATAAATATTAGGAGGTTTATGAAATTAGAAATCACAAAGTAAAAATTTTTTTAAGTTTCAAACATGTCAAATCATTTACTGATCTTACAAAGGATTGCTAATAAAAACACCAGGAGACCGTTCTGCACGAATAACAGGTTTTTTTACAATTTATTGGTACACTCTTGAAAACCAGTCAATAGCAATTTTAAGTCCCCTGGAACAGAATGATATTAAGGTGTAACAATATTAATGCACATTGAATTCCTCAAGTAACATTTTTTCTGTTTGAGGCATGGTTAGACCTAAATGCCAGCACCCCATTCCAGCTAGTCCATATTGTCGAACTAGACGGAACTTAACCAGTAAGCTGCGGGGGTCTTCAAACCACACTTCGTGTAGGTTTCCTTTATTGTCAACATAACGGAACCAAGGTGCAGCAGCACTCTCATTATAGTGAATCGGACTTTGATATCCAGTGTATAAATCAATGGCATGTTGAGTGGAATAAGCAGAGCCCGAACGCTTATTAGTTCCTATAACCCAATCGTAAGCATATTGAGGAATTCCAAGCATTAACTTTGATTTATCCACAACAGAAACTGAATAATTAAGTGTAGCTTTTACTCTGTCTATCGGTGCAATTGGACCAGAAGGACCTCCAGGCCAATGCCAATCATAAGTCATCAAAAACATTTTATCCAGGTATTTTCCAAGCGTTCGATAATCATAACCTGCTGAATAAGAGGGCATTTGATCACCTTCTTTTGGTGGAACAGCCATCATAACTTCCATTCCTGCTGGATGAATTTTTGAAGCTAATTCCTTAATAAACTGGTTAAGGTTAGCCCGATCTTTTGTTTTTACCTGTTCAAAGTCAATTACTACTCCTTTGTAATCGTGACTATCTAAAAGGGAATATATATTATTGATTAATTTTTGTCGTAACCATGGCGTACTTATTAATCGATGAGTAAGGTTAGGATCAAACCCCTTTTCACTTAAATTTGTAAGTGTGGCAAAAGGTGGAAGATTTTCTTTCCAAGCAATCTTATGCGCCTGGTTTTCTGGTGTTTCAATGATATTTCCTTGTTCATCGGACCGATACTCAAAAACGAAAATACTAGTAAGAGTCTTTTTATAGTTATTCAGCATCCAAGCATTTGAATTCTTATCTTTTGGAACGAAATAAGTTCCAGTCCAAATATTCATTTTTGGCGGCCTAGGAATACTTAATTTCTGACCAGGGACAATTACCCGACTCTTTAAATGATTTTGTCTCATTAATGTTAATTCACTAATTGCGTGACGGTTAGCGATCTCCCAAATACTTTCACCTTGCTGAACAATATAAGTCGAACCAGGTATCATCATTGCCTGTCCAAGGACTAGTTGAGTATTCTTAGCTAAACCGTTTAGCTTAGCTAGGTCCTCTTTGTCTATTTTGTATTGATTTGAAATTTTGGTTAGGCTATCACCAGGTTTCACTTCATGGATGACTTGAGCACAAGCGAAAATGGGAGTCATTAAAACCATACAAACTGAAATGAAGAAAAACAAAAGTTTCTTTATCATAGGAATCCTCCAAGAATAAATTTTCTATTATTGTAATAGCTCATATTGTTTTGAAACAGGATGTTCTTTAGTTTATGACCTTAAAAAACAATGGGCTGTTTAGTATTAATAGGATATAGTTTTCCGTCTAAGGCAAATGAAATTTTGCCCGTTTCTTCGGAAACCACTAATGTAAGTGCGTCGCTTCTTTCTGATATTCCAAGAGCTGCTCTGTGACGTGTCCCCAGTTTTATACCCTCTATATTCTTTGTTGTTAAAGGAAGGACATTTGATGCAGAAACCACTTTGTTTCCCCTGATTAAAACCGCCCCATCATGCAATGGGTTCCCTGGGTAAAAGATGGATTCCAATAATTTAGGTGTTACTGATGCTCCTATTGTCGTTCCTTTTTGAATCATTGTCTCAACTGAATCAACACGTTGAACTACAATCAAGGCACCATGTCTATGTCTCGAAAGATTCTGCACAGAAGTGGATAAATCTTCATAAGTGTCAGTAAAAGATGATAAATAACAATTTAAGTAAAAAGAGGCGGCCATTGATTCAATTTCAATTAGATGTTGTTTAACGTCCTCGAGACTTCCCAGTAAACAATAATTTTCGTTACCAAGTACGTCTAAATTTGATTGCAGCAGAAGAATCAAGTGTTGAATACCATCTTGTAAATGTTGTTTCATAGGTGAAAAGTCACAATTATTACTGTCCATGCATGGATCCCTCCATTTACATTTTTATCCTGTAGCACTAATGAACATTAAATTCCCTTAGTAATATCTCTTCTGTTTGTGGCATAGAGGAACCTAAATGCCAGCACCCTAACACTCCTAATCCATATTCCTTAACTAGCCGGAATTTCGCAAGAAGACTGCGGGGGTCTTCAAACTTCATGTCTAGTTCCATTTTTATCAAGATATCTAAACCAGGGAGATGCTGCCATTTCATCATAATAAATTTGACTTTCATGATTTATAAACTGATCCATTATAGTATTAGTAAGTTGTTCTGTTAATATAAAATGGTAAAATACTCCAAACCAATTCATAATAGAAATATAAAAAAAGGATCCCATACTGATAGGCTCCTTATTTATTACTTGCTTAATTATTACTTATTTGCTTAATTCAATTAAAAAGTCTCGAAATGGTACCCTTAAATGACAGTATGTAAAAATAAAAACATATAGTTAGATAATACTGGTGATAATCAATAAAAAATGATCGAACACTTTCTAGAGATCCTTTTAGGTCCAAACTGGTTATAATCGACCTTATCCTTACTTATTAGCATCTGTAATTTTGATTTTTCTCCACTGAAGTAACCCGGTAATTAATTATTGATTAGCTTTTTTTATCCATTCTGCAATTGTCACTGTACGTTTTGCCTGATGCTTAACGGCAGCTTGAACGGCAGAATACTCCTCAACCATTTTCCCATTCTGATCAACAGTAACACTTGTTCCATATGGGTTTTCTCCAGCTCCAAATATCATTTGATCAGTATATCCTGGAGTTGCAATAATCGCTCCCCAATGATGCATCGTTGTATACAGCGATAATATGGTTGCCTCTTGTCCGCCATGTCGGTTTTGTGCGGATGTCATCGCACTTACCACTTTATTAACCAGTTTCCCATTAAACCATAAACCACCTGTTGTGTCTAAAAACTGTTTCATCTGTGATGGCATATTACCAAAACGAGTTGGAACACTGAAAATAATTGCTTCTGCCCATTCTAAATCACTAAGTGATACTTTTGGAATGCATATTGCAACTTCCTCATGGTAGTTCTTCCATGCAGGGTTAGCATCAATTATGGATTGAGGAGCTAATTCTGGAACTGTTAATATTTTAACCTCTGCACCAGCTTCCTTCGCCCCCTCAGCAGCCCATTGTGCTAACTGATAATTTGTGCCTGTTGAACTATATATGATGATTGCAAGATTTACATTAGACATATTGCCAATCTCCCTTTTCATTTAGAAAATAATAAAATTAGAACTTTATTAGAAAGTTGCCCTTGCTTTTAATTTCAATCCTAAGTTTTACACCTTTCCTCATATTTTTTACCACAAATAAAATAATCGAATGATTTTACGATTCGTTATGTTGTTTTCTATTTGCTTTTTTGAGCATTCAGCAACTGTTACTGGACATTTTGCTGATGCGCTTCTACAAGTTATTTTGATGGTTGGTAATTTGTCCCACCCATGCCAAAATAAATTACGACAAATAAAAAAAAAAAAAACTAATCGGAATGGTATCCGATTAGTTATTTCATTGCACCCCACATGTGAACTTCTTTCTCACCAATCAACAGGCAATTTTAAAAGAGCCTTAATTTTATTTAAATACTTTAACACGTTCTTCAATTGGCAGGAACTGCTTCTCTTTAGGTGATGCAGTCGGCTTACCAAATGGTCCATATCCACTGCCAAAGGCATTCATTTTTACTTCAGTAGGAGCAAACTTTTCAGCTGGAACGATTTTCCTCAACGTTTCAGTTGTAATATTCCACAAGTTAGTGTGATGTTCTCATAATAAAAGAACTACTCTTTGGGCTTGAGTGTTAAATTCTGATGGGGTATGCTTTACAGCATGATTTATTACTTCTTGAATTCTTTCATCAGATACAACTGGTTCACTACTAATTCCATAAAAGGTACGTCGACCCTCTACTGCGGTGTTATTTCCGTCAGAAACATTTTTTTGTTATGCTTCGTACAAATTCATTTAATTCTTTTGTTACAAGTTCAGCGACAGGTTCATCAACGGAAAAACCCTCATGAAAATAAAGCTTTAAAGCAGGTGCGGTCAAGAGTTTCTGTCGGATGATATCCCACATCTTGCAGAAGAAAAGGATTTACAAGAAGCTATTTAGGTCTTTCTATTTCAAAAATCTCTCCAATTTTTGCATAATTATTACCAGCTAATCGGCTTACAGCAGATAAGCCCCTAGGGCTAATTCTTCCCTTTTCATAAATTTCATTATCAATATGAAATTGAACCACTTTTCCGATAATTAGATCACAGCCAGGTGATTCCAAACCTCCTAATTCTACGGAATGTTCTAAAACACATTCCATTCGGATTTTTGCTTCCTCTACTCCTGGAACAGAAATCTTTATGCTTTCAATGGGAGTTAAATTTGCTAACTCAATCTCACTCTGATCTGGAGGCAGGATTGCCGCTGTTTTATTTACTTTTTTAACATTTTGTTCATCCACAATATGGACAACAAATTCCTTGACCTCGATGATGTTTCTCGCTGTATCCTTCTGTCTTCCTTCTGGCCGTTGAATCGCTAATGATATCATTGGCGGATTAGCTGTAACAATATTAAAATAACTGAATGGTGCACCATTCAAAATACCATCATTCGAAATCGTTGTGACGAAAGCGATCGGTCTAGGTATAATGCTTCCTATTAAAAATTTATAATTTTCTCTTTCGGTATTTGCGGCTGGGTCTATGGAAAGCATAGCGATCATTCCTTTTCGTGAATTAGTTTAATTCTCTCACTTCAAACGGAAACAATGCGCGCTCAATTTGTCCTCTATGAGGTTCATATTGTGAAAGCAACATCAATTTTTCTCCCATTGTTGCGTGTGTTTCATCATGAGCGAACCCTGGTGGATCAGTTACAATTTCAAATAGAATTTCCCCATGTTCTCTAAAGTAAATCGCATTAAAGTAGTTTCTGTCCCTTACCGGGGTTACTCCATATCCATTTCTCTCTACAAATCTCTTCCAATCCATTTGATCCTGGTCATCTTTAGCCCGCCATGCAATGTGGTGTACGGTTCCTACACCCATTTGACCGCGTCCAATAGGGGTTAATTTTAGGTCAATAATATTTCCGATATCAGCTGAGGAACGATAACGAGCGAAATCTTCTTCTTTTCCGATAAAATCAAGTCCCATTACTTTTTCTAAAAATTCCCAGGTTTTGTTAGGTTGTGCAGATAAAAGAGTTGCGCCGCCGAACCCTTTGATAGCAACTTCAGGAGTTACCCCTCCGAAAGTCCATGTATTGAGTTCCCCTTCTTCTCTTTCCACAATTTCTAAGTGAAGTCCATGAACGCCCCTGCATCCAAAGGAGTTGTAAATTGCTTTATCACTTCTTCCTTTCTCATCTGAATGTCACTTTATCTATTCAGGTTATGTATTATTCCATTTTGCTATTTAGCTTGACCTAATGGGACTATTACTACTACATCATCTACGTTATATTTTTGGTACCGAGGAGAATTAAGAGAACGCGGACTTGCAACCTTATGTTAGGCACAGTTAGCTAATAGGTACCGGTTAAGATTAACTCGATAGTCCTTTTATCCAGTCAATTTTTGAATCGGACTGAAAATAAATTTCACACACTTTAGCTAATGCCATAATTAAGCCCTATCTTAATATTCAATCAAAAAAATAAGAGTCAACAATTTTGTTGACTCTTTAATAAATTTGCTATGCTAATAATTTGCCAAACAATTAAAAATTATGAGCTAAATCTTTTGCTCTTGCAATTGCATTTTCTTTAATTTCTTGTGCTTTATCTGGCATTGCGTTAAGTCCTTCAACAAATAAACCTTCAAAAGAAGGAACTCCGAAGAATTGCATCATGACAATAGGATACGATGTCCCATTTCCATTTGAGCCGCAGGACCTTCTCAATAAAAACCGCCACGAGCTTGAATATGTAGCGCTTTTAGATAATTTTAATTCGAAATAATAATATAATTTAGAAGTTAATTCAACAATTTTGTTTATGTTTAAAAAGAATTTTTTCATATCATCCTATTGCTTGTTGGCAGATTATGATAATTATGACTCTAAAATTTACATATTGATTTTATGACCCAATTCAACTACAATATAAATGTAACTAAGTTACTTTTTATACACATGTTATTTTTAGTTATTTGCTATGTTATATAATAAAGATAAAAAGTGAGGTAATTAAAGTGAACTTATTAGAATCCAAAGTTATCCAAACTAAGTCAGAAAAAGAAATATACATCGATCAAAATACAAACATTGAAATAAGCGGTATCCAATATCCTGATAAAACCTATCCTTATTATGAATTTATGGTTGGCTTAGAATTAATTCGGATAAGGGCTAATGAATATTATGGAACTAAAAAAGCATACTTTGGTATACGAATTACAGAGAATTTACAATCAATGATCATATTTGGACCCGATCAACAAAGTATTTTTGCCTCTAAAAATGATGAGGAAAAGGATGCTGCAAAAGAATTAATTAATTATTTATTAATTGAATCGCTTAACTTTAAACAGTTAGTTATGACAATGATCCGTAATCTCAAAACGGAAAATGGAATTTTTGAAAAAGAAATAAGTAAATTAAAAGAAAAAGAAGCAATACTAGAAAAATTATTAAAAGTCACTTATGAAGATGTTAAATTTGCAATACAAAGGAAAATAATAGCTTGAGTTTATCTTGAGTTAAATCATTTATTATTTAATAAAGATTAGTTTGGGGAAAAGCTAAAATAATAAAAGTGCTTTTCCCCATTGATTATTCCTCTTAACTTCATTATAAATTTCCTTTAGATTTTCCTCATCTTCTATACTAAAATCTTTGATATTATGTAAACTTCCCTTATTAACATTACAAAAATTCGATTAATAAGCTTTTTAATCAACCTTAATTGGTTACAATAAGTTCATAAGAAATAAAATATGTGTATTCATTAAGGAGGGTAAAATATTTAGTGGAAGAACAGGAAAACCTTCAACCAGAGGTTGAAAAATCCTTTGAATTAATAGGAAAAAGATGGACAGGGTTAATTATATATGTATTATCAAGCGGCCCAAAGCGATTTAGTGAAATTCACTCCATTATACCTGACTTAAGTAAACGAGTGTTGACAGAAAGAATGAAAGAACTAGAAGAGCATGGAATTGTATTACGTCATGTTATACCTGAGCGCCCTGTAAGAACAGAGTATTTATTAACAAAAAAAGGACACGAGTTAGGGAAAATTCTTGGCCCTATTAGTCAGTGGGCAACGAACTGGATGAAAGAAAATAACTAATAAGATTTCATAAGGTTATTTACTCACATAACGATTACCGGTTAATTTAGGAAAGGCAGGATGAGATTTTTGGCAAATGTTCTTTATATTACTGCACATCCTCTTGACCCCGAACGGTCATTTAGCTTAACAGTTGGAAACGCATTTATCGATTCTTATAAGGAGTTTCATCCTCAGGATGAAATTGTCCACCTTGATTTATATAAAGCTGACATCCCCTATCTTGATACAGATGTATTTAATGGCTGGGAAAAACTTCAAACTGGTAAATCATTTGAGCAATTATCATCCATGGAAAGGTCTAAGGTTGGACGATTAGCCGAACTCGGTGGACAATTCATATTATCAGATAAATATGTATTTGTTACCCCAATGTGGAATTTTTCTGTCCCAGCCATCATGAAGACCTATCTTGATGCTGTAGCAGTATCAGGTAAAACTTTTAAATATTCCAAACAAGGATCTAAGGGCCTATTAATTGGAAAGAAGGCTATACATATTCAAGCTCGGGGAGATGTATATTCTGAGGGGCTGGAAGCGGAATTGGAAATGGGGCATCGATATCTTGAAGTCATGATGAATTTTTTTGGAGTGCAAAACTTGGAAAAAATTATCATAGAAGGACACCTTCGATTTCCAGAAAGAGCGCAAGAAATCAAAGATAAAGCCATTATTACCGCAAAGGAAGCAGCACATATTTTTTAGTGCTCTTTAATGAAATCACACCCTTAACTTGACTGATAAAACAGTAAGATAAGGGTGTTTGTTTGATGAAATTATTTAGAAATCCTTTTTAACAATTTCTCTTTTTCTGCTTCATATCCCGGTTTGCCAAGCAGTGCAAACATATTCTTTTTATATGCTTCCACTCCTGGTTGATCAAATGGGTTTACTCCCATTAATAAACCACTAATTCCACATGCTTTTTCGAAGAAGTAAACCATTTCTCCAAAAGTAAATTCGTTTAATTCATCCAGCTCGACAGAAAAGTTTGGCACTCCTCCATCCACATGAGCCAATACGGTTCCTTGGGAAGCATTTTTGTTGACATAGTCCATTGTTTTTCCGGTTAGATAATTCAATCCATCGAGGTTAGATTCCTCTTCTTCAATGGTTATATCGATTTTAGGCTTATGAACCGACAAAACTGTTTCAATTAAATCGCGACGACCTTCCTGTACATATTGCCCCATAGAATGAAGATCCGTTGTAAAATCGACAGAAGCAGGATAGAGCCCTTTTTGATCCTTCCCTTCACTTTCTCCGAAGAGCTGCTTCCACCATTCAGACACAAAATGAAGGGATGGTTCAAAGTTTACAAGAAGTTCTATGGATTTTCCCTTCCGGTATAGTGCATTTCTCACAGCCGCGTATTGATAGCTTTGGTTTGTAGCCAAGTCCGGATTATTATACTTGTCTGCAGCAGCAGCCGCCCCTTCCATCATTTTGTCAATATTGAGACCGGACACAGCTATAGGTAGTAGACCCACTGCGGTTAATACTGAGTATCTTCCCCCTACATCATCAGGAATGACAAAAGATTCATATCCCTCTCCATCAGCAAGCGTTTTTAAAGCCCCTTTTGAGCGATCGGTTGTTGCATAAATCCGTTTTCGAGCCTCTTCTTTCCCATACTTTTTCTCCATATAGTCTCGGAAGATGCGGAAAGCAATCGCTGGCTCTGTTGTAGTTCCTGATTTTGAGATCACATTTACGGAAATATCTTTGTCTTTTATTACATCTAGCAAATGGGAAATATACGTAGCACTAATATTTTGACCGGCAAAATAAATTTGTGTCGTGTTGCCCATTTGGTTATGGAAGGTATGGGAAAGGGCTTCAATTGCTGCTCTTGCCCCAAGATAAGAACCGCCAATTCCGATAACGATTAATGCATCAGAATTACTGCGAATTCTCTCTGCTGCTGTTTTAATTCTTGCAAATTCTTCTTTATCATAGTCATTCGGCAGATTGACCCAGCCTAGAAAATCAGAACCGGGGCCTTTCTTCTCGTGAAGCATATGATGGGCGGTTTTTACAAATTCGCTAAGGTTGTCGACTTCATTCTGCTGCATAAATGAGAGTGCGTTGGTATAATCAAAAGAAATCGTCATTTTATTTTTCTCCCTTATCTTAAATGTCATTTTAAGAGCGTTAGAAAATTCATCATGTATTTTTGAAAATTTTAACGCTCTCTGGGCTCACTAATTTTTATAGTGCATTTTTCCAGTCAGCTGCAAATTTTTCAATTCCTTGATCTGTCAATGGGTGTTTAGACAATTGCTCAATTACGTTGAATGGTATCGTTGAAATATGTGCTCCAGCCAATGCCACACGCGTTACATGGTCCGGGTGGCGGACAGAAGCGGCGATAATTTGTGAACCTAAATTTTGCACACGGAACAATTCTGCAATCCGTGTTACGAGTTGTACACCATCTTCACTAATATCATCCAACCGGCCCAAGAATGGTGAAACATAGGTTGCTCCTGCGCGTGCCGCCAAAAGTGCCTGGTTTACGGTGAATATAAGGGTAACATTCGTTTTTACACCTTTTTTTGTAAGATATCTGCATGCTTCCAATCCATCTAATGTCATTGGAAGTTTTATTGTAATATTTTTATCCCCGCCATTAATTTTAATGAGTTCATTTGCCTCTGCGATCATTTGTTCAGCTGTTAAAGCGTTGGGAGTCACTTCGGCAGATACGGATTCCACTTCAGGAACGGCATTTAAGATTTCTGCAATACGGTCTTCAAATTTTACGCCTTCTTTTGCCACTAGTGATGGGTTAGTCGTAACACCGGATAGAACTCCGATTTTGTACGCTTTTTTGATATCGTCTAAATTTGCAGTATCAATAAAAAATTTCATGATGTTTTTTCCTCCAATTTAAATGAATAAAGTTTCCTTATTTATTTTTTTCAACTGCATGTCCGCCAAATTCATTTCTTAATGCAGCTACGACCTTTCCTGTAAAGGTATCATTTTCTTGTGACCGATATCGCATCAATAGAGACATAGCAATGACTGGAATGGCAGCTTGAAGATCCAGGGCAGCTTCGATAGTCCATTTTCCTTCACCGGAAGAATGCATGATTCCTTTAATTTCATCCAATTTTGTATCCTTAGAAAAAGCATTTTCTGTCAATTCCATCAGCCAAGAACGAATGACGGAGCCATTATTCCATACTTTTGCTACCTTTTCGTAATCGTAATCAAATTCACTTTTTTCAAGCACTTCAAATCCTTCACCAATGGCAGCCATCATTCCATATTCAATTCCATTATGAACCATCTTTAAGAAGTGACCGCTTCCTGCTTTGCCTGCATATAGGTACCCATTTTCAACTGCTGTGTCCCGAAAGATCGGTTCAACGACTTCCCATGCTTCAGGATCGCCGCCAACCATATAACATGCCCCATTACGGGCGCCTTCCATTCCGCCTGAAGTGCCTGCATCCATAAAGCTCATGCCTAGTTCTTTCAATTCGTTGTGACGGCGAATTGATTCTTTATAATGGGAGTTACCGGCTTCAATGACAATATCCCCTTTTTCTAGGAACGGCCTGATTTCACCAATAACAGAATCAACCACGCCATGTGGAACCATTATCCAAAGAATTCTTGGTTTTTCTAATGATTGAATAAGTTCCTCATAACTTGATACACCTGCAGCTCCATAACTTTTTATTTCTTCTACAGCTTTAGAATTTACATCGAATGCAACGACATCGTGATGATGATCCATTAAATTTTTTCCTAAATTTAAACCCATTTTACCTAACCCTATTAATCCAACCTTCATATTATTTTCCTCCAATAACGGTAACAATTTTATTGATTATTTTGCACTTTCCATTGCTACTTACGATTGATTTAGAACACTTTTCGTTATTTGAACGACATTTTCAGTAGTAAATCCAAACTGTTTCATAACTGCATTACCCTCTCCTGATGCACCGAAGGTTTCAATGGATAGTATTTTTCCTTCGAAGCCAACGAAGCGTTCCCATCCTAGGGAGATTCCCATTTCAATGGCGACGCGTTTAGTAATAGAAGAAGGCAGTACAAATTCTTTATATTCTGAGGATTGTTGGTTGAACAATTCCCAGCTTGGAATTGCAACAATCCGAACAGATATATTTTCCTTTTCGAGTTCCGTTTTTGCGTTTACAGCCAATGAGACTTCGGAACCTGTAGCCAATAATATTACATTTGGTGTCGAAGTTGTTTCAGTCAGTATATAAGCTCCTTTAGAAATATTATCCAGATTCGCTTTTGTTTTGTTATATACCGGCAGGTTTTGGCGGCTTAAAATCAATGCCACTGGGCCTTCTGTTTGCTGAAGTGCATATGCCCAGGCGCTTGCCGTTTCATTTGCGTCAGACGGTCTTATGACAGTTAATCCAGGTATCGCGCGTAAGGCTGCCAATTGTTCAATTGGCTCATGCGTAGGACCATCTTCCCCTACGGCAATCGAATCATGTGTAAATACATAGATGACAGGAAGCTTTGATAATGCTGCCAAACGGATCGACGGACGAAGATAATCGTTGAATACAAAGAATGTACTTACAAAAGGCTTTAATCCTCCATGATAAGCCATCCCGTTTGCTGCAGCACCCATCGCATGTTCACGTACACCAAAGTAAACATTGCGAGCACTATAAGACTCAACTGCGTAAATTTGCTCTCCTTTAATTTCGGTCATTGTAGAATGGGATAGGTCAGCACTGCCGCCAAAAATAGCTGGAACTTTATTTACAAAATGGTTGATTGCTTCCCCGCTGGCAACACGAGTTGACACGGCCTTTCCTGTATCAAAGGTTAAGATATCTTTCGCATCGATCAGCACTTTTCCATCAATGGCATGGGATAATTGCTCTGCTAATTCTGGATATGCTTGCTTATAAGACTGGAATAAGTTATTCCAGCTTTGTTCAGTATCGATTCCCTTACCCTTTAATTGTTCAAAATGTGCTTTGACTTCATCAGGTACATAGAAATCTTCTTCATACAGCCAGTTATAGGCCTTTTTTGTTACCTTTCCTTCTTCTGCTCCAAGTGGTGCACCGTGTGCTTTATTTGTTCCGGCAACCTTAGGGCTTCCATAACCGATAATCGTTCTGATTTCAATCAGACTAGGTTGACCGGTATTTTGTTTTGCCATTTCGATTGCCTTTGAAATGGCTTCAATGTCATTACCGTCATCCACTCTTAAATAGTTCCAGTGTGCAGATTCCGCTCTTTTCTTGATATCTTCAGAAAAGGAAACATTCAATTCCCCATCAAGGGAGATATCATTTGAATCGTACAAGACAATCAACTTATCAAGTTTCATATGCCCGGCCATTGACATCGCCTCATAAGAAATACCTTCCATTAGGTCACCGTCGCCGACTAATGCATACGTATAGTGATCAATAACAGGGTGCCCTTCTTTATTAAACTTTGCCGCTAAATGAGCTTCCGCCATTGCCATCCCTACTGCGTTGGCAATACCTTGGCCTAAGGGACCTGTTGTCGCTTCAACACCTGATGTGTGGCCAAATTCAGGATGCCCTGGCGTTCTGCTGTTCAATTTTCTGAAATTCTTTAAATCATCCATTGTGACATTATAACCGGACAAATGAAGCAAGCTGTACAATAAACTAGACCCATGTCCAGCAGATAAAACAAATCGGTCACGGTTAAACCATTTTGGATTTTCAGGATTGTGATTCAAATGGTTCGCCCATAATGCATATGCCATTGGTGCTGCCCCCATTGGGAGACCTGGGTGCCCGGAATTTGCCGCATTGATGGCATCGATTGATAAAGTTCGAATTGCTGTAACTGCTAAGTTCTCAATATTTTGTGACATAGTCTATATCCTCCTGGACATTTGTGATTTCAAATGTGCTGGTTCTCTGTTTTGTTGAATTTTTTCATCCGGCCACCATTTGAAGCCATTTTCTGATAATAGGGTATCAGCGGCATCTGGCCCATATGATCCTGAACGATATTCATGAAGCGGTAACATATTTTCCTCAAAAGCATTCAGAATTGGCTGTACCCACTCCCAAGACAATTCAACTTCTTTCCAATGAGCAAAGAATGTGGAATCTCCGATTAAAGCATCGTAAATCAGCCTTTCATAGGCCTCTGGGACTCCTGAGCTAAAGTTTTCTACATCTTCACAAGAAAAATTAATTCTAACAGGTTCGATTTTCCCGTTATTCAATGGATTTTTGCTATTTAATTGCAGAGACACATTTTCTTGCGGGCTGATTTCAATTATCAATAAATTAGGCTCCACATTTTGCTGATTATGTTTATACAGTAGTTTTAAAGTATTTTTAAATTCGATGACGATCCGAGTCGATTTATCCTTCATTCGTTTTCCTGTCCGGATATAGAAAGGGACCCCGCTCCAAAACGGATTATCAATCCATATACGAGCTGCCACAAATGTGTCAGTTTGAGAAGAAGGATCTACTCCCGGTTCCTCTTTATAACCGATCACTGGCTTACCATCCATCTCTCCGGAAATATACTGGCCACGAACAATATGGGCTTGAATATCCTCTTTTTCTATAGGGCGTAGGGCTTCCATTACCTTCCGTTTCTCATTTCGGATTTCAGTCGCGTTTATCTTATAAGGCAAATCCATGGCGGTCATCATGAGCAATTGCAACATATGATTTTGCACCATATCACGTATCGCACCTGCATGATCGTAATAACCGGCTCTTTTTTCAACGCCAACCGTCTCACTTGCGGTGATTTGGATATTCGCAATATGATCTTTGTTCCAAATGGATTGGAGAATCGGGTTCGCAAATTCCAGAGCCTCAAGGTTCTGAACCATTGGTTTACCCAAGTAATGGTCAATTCGATAAATTTCCTCTTCTTCAAATGCTTGGCTAAGTTTTGCATTAAGCTCAAGAGCGGATTGGAGGTCATGTCCAAATGGTTTTTCGATGATTAAACGTTTCCATCCACTTGTTGCACCAAGTCCGCTATTTTTTATGTTTAATGCTATGAGGTCGAAAAATTCAGGTGCAACGGAAAGGTAAAACAGACGATTTTCCGCAATTTGCAGTTCCTCTTCTCTTTGCTTTACCAACTGCAGCAATTTTTGATAATCCTCTATTTTGTTTGCATCAAACCTGCTATATCGAAAAGCCTCAACAAATTCCCCCATTTCCGTCACATCATGCTCGAGGCGGCGCGAAAAGGTTAAAATCGATTCTTTTACTTTTTCTTGAAAATCAACATGTGATTGTTCGCCTCTTCCAAGTCCAATTATCGATATTGGTTGAGGTAATTTTTTATCTATATACAAATTGTAAAGGGCAGGGAATATTTTCCTCTTAGCTAAATCCCCAGTTGCTCCAAATAAGACAAAGGTCATTGATTCCATTATTACTTCTCCTTATAATTGTGAAATACTTCATTGAAACTAAAGACTTAGAAGAGAATGCCATAGAGACAACCTAATTTATTTTTTCTCTTCCCGCCCCAATCTATTTTCGTAAATTAATGACAATTTCCTTACTTCTATTCAAGGTAATGACGATATCCGCCATTCCAACAAACAGTCCATTTTCAACCACGCCAGGTATCATATTTAGGTTTCTTTCAAGATCTCCAGGATGCGTAATATCTGGGAAGCCGCAATCAAAAATATAATTACCATTATCTGTTCGAAATGGGATCCCATCTTTTTGCCGTAAATGCGGACTGCATCCAAGCTCTCGGATATATTTCTTTGTCATTTCATGACCAAAAGGAACGACTTCTACTGGCAGTGGGAAACCTCCTAATTTATCCACCATTTTGTGTGAGTCCGCTACTACAATAAAAGTATTTGCTACCTTCGCGATTATTTTCTCTCTTAAAAGGGCACCACCGCCTCCTTTAATGAGAGATAAGTCACGATTTACTTCATCGGCACCATCTATGGCGACATCAATTTGATCAATTTCTTTAAATGAAACAAGTGGGATTCCTACTTGTGTTGCCAATTTTTCCGTTTGTTTGGAAGTAGGGATTCCTTTAATAGAAAGTCCTTGTTGAACTAATTCTCCAAGCTTAGAAATGGTAAAAAATACAGTGGACCCCGTTCCCAGTCCAACTATCATTCCATCCTTCACATACTCTGCGGCTCTTTCACCTACTTCTTTTTTTTCATTCAAGGACTTTTGCTCCTTTCATTTAAGGACTAGATGATTTCGAAATTCATTTGTTTTAAATTAACCATTGTTTCTCGATTTGTTCCTGTGCAATACGCAAAATTTGTTCTTCAGGTGTATCATTTTTAACGATTACATTCGTCAGATAATTTTTACCTTTCAATTGAAGTTTAACAGTCACTTCTACCATATCTTTCACTTCCTTCAAACTTTAATGTGATTTAAATAAATAAGAGTAGATAACTTTTAGTTCTTAAGTTATTTTTAATTCATTAAGTTACTTTACGTAACCATATTACTTCCTCGAATAATTTTCGTCAAGCAAAAATATCTCAGAATCGAGATTTTTATTTTTTTTCTTTTTGCAATGTTGTCCAGTTCATCACAAAAAAAAGCCAACAGAAATACTGTTGACTTCAACTTATCTGAATGATGTCCTATTTTTTTCGTTTTTCATGCATATACTTCATCCATTTTTTCTGTTTATAATATAGTGATTCTGCTGATTGTAGGTGCATACATAATACCGCAAACGTTTTATCAAAGATTGAAGTTGAATTTATTAACCACGTAAAACTTCAATTAACTAATTAGTAATCCAAGAAACACTATTTTTATGATTTTTATTCCAATGGGAAATTTTGAAAAGACCTAGAAAGATATAGCAATATAAAAAAAGCAGGTGACGGAGCGATTATCAGCAACGTACCTGCTTTTCTCTGAATTTCCACTTCTTAGATATTTGCATGCTTTCCCTCCTTTTGTAAATATTCGGAATTATTATAATACAAATCCTTTATACAGATGTTCTTTTGTTTTATAAACTTATAAAGACGTACTTTCTTTCAAATTCATTCTTCCAATTGTTACATTTCCCCGCCAAAGGTGGCCACTGTCTGCCTTTCAGGAGCAAACACCTGACCGTTCCATTTCAACACGGTTTGCACATCTCCCAGATTGTCAGCATTGTACCTGCCGGCTATCCTTTGATGCGCTGCTAGCTCATATATACCGTCCCTGTTTAAATCAATCGGATATAAACTTGCCAAAGGATTAACCCAGCCATTAATTGAAGCCTTCAAAATACCTTGTGGGTTATATATTTCCGATAGATATTCCTTTCCCTTATACGTTAGGTCAAGAATATACTTTTCTTTAAGATGATAACTAATCACTGCTGCTTTGTATTGATTCTCATAGGTCACATCGTACTTAAATGATTCATTAAATGTATCCGAATCAAAAATTCCCCTTATTTGACCGTTAATAGAAGAAAAAATATACGCATAAATAGCACCGGCGCTTCCTCCGGTATCAATGACCACTAAAATATCATTGCCTTTTTTGCCTGTGAAATCACCAAGGAAAAGGGTCGGGTTGTATCCAGCGTTATTTTTAAAAGTGATGTGATCATAATGATGCGTTCTCCCATTTTGGGCAACCAAAGTGATATCTTTCCAAAATGGACTATCAGGGGTTTTATACGCAGTTAGAAAAACATTATCCTTTATCCCGTCTCCGTCGATATCGCCCCACTTTACCGTTATTACGGAGGGACTGTGGGTGCGCATTTCTCTTGGATCAGCTGATTGCAGTCCAGCCTGTATTTCTAAAAGTTTGTGCTTTGAAGGATAAGGATTTGGAAAGGACAAAGCCATATCAATCGTTTGCAATGCTTCATTTGTTAATCCGGATCTTGCCTGCGTATCAGCCAGACAATACCAATAATAAGGATGATTCGTTTCACGTATTTTTGTGTAATAGTGATGGAGCGCTTTATTGAAATCATTCGTGTCCATCTGCATCCCACCTGTCTTATAATTCTCCATATAGATTTATATGTACGAATTCACAGAGGCATTACATGGACGGTTACTGTCCCATAGGTTCATTCTATGACTTATATAAAAAAGCAGGTAACTGAGCTAATTCCAGCCCGCTACCTGCTATTTTTAGAAATATGTTTTAATAAAAGACTAAACCTCCATTAATTACTGAACTATTAGAATTGTATTTGAACTTATCATAAGTCAGCCTAATGTCTGAAATAAATTACATCAAATTCTGGGGGATTACTCCTGCTTTTTATAATAATATTTAAAATATAAAGATTTAAATGTAGGAAAAGGAAATCGATATGAAAATCCCCCTACTGAAACATTCAGTACGATTGGCGACGAAAATGGTCTCATCATTGAAGTATCTAAAGGCAGAAAATGGATTTCATCTCCTGTTTTATTTTAGTAGTTACTTGTTTCCCAGACAAAGTATCCGTTAGCAGGGATAATCGTTTTACTTGAAATTGTATATGGGTCAGAACCGACATCACCAAGATCATTTTTTGCAAAAAAAAGAAAACTCTTGTAAATAAGAGTTTTCCATGAGAAATATCACCTTCACTATTCCAGTGAAATGTTTAGTCAGTTATCACTTATTACTGGGATTAATGTATTTCATTATCTTTTTTATTTTGAAGTAAAAGCATATAAATTTCCATCAAACGCTCCCACTACGAGCGTATTACCCGAAATGGCCGGAGAGGAAGCCACGGGTGCGCCGATCTTAAATTTCCATGTTGCTTCTCCGGTATTCCGATTCAAACCATAAATGAAACCATCATTGGAACCAATATAGACCGTATTCCCGCTTACTGCAGCAGAAGAAACGATTCCACCTTGTGTTTCAAATTTCCACTTCTTTTCGCCCGTATTAGCGTCGAATGCAGCGACTTGACCGTCAGGGAATCCCATATACACAACCCCTTTTGAAAGGGCTGGTGAAGAAGGGGTCACCTGGCGAGGCATATATTTTCCGACGCCTTCAAGTGAATCAGGGCTTTGGTATGTCCAATTCGTACTACCATTGATTGCCTTTACGGAAGCCAGGATCCCTGTTCTGAACCCTACATATATATTACCATTGTCCAATGCTACCACCGAGTGAGACCAGCTGGACAAGCTCGGACGTTTTTTCCAGATGAGGTTTCCTGTTTTCGCATCCATCGCATAAAGATAACTGCTGCCGGCAATCGTATAGATGGTCCCGTTATCCACAACCGGCGTAGCGGCAATGAACTGGTCGTTTTCCAGCGGCTTTTCCCATAACGTTTCCCCTGTTTCCCCATTCAGGGCAAGCATGAAACTGCCTTTCCGAGTGCTATATCCCTGGTATACAATACCATCAGCAACCGTTGGGGAAGAGTACATGCGGCCACGCTGAATGCCGTCCTGTTCCATTCCGATCTTTTTCTCCCATAATAGTGTTCCGGTTTTGTCATTTACTGCATAGATGTTTCCCCTTACGGATGAAGCATAGACAATACCATTTGAGACAGCAGGGGAAGCCTGAACCTGTGCATTTGTCTTGAACTGCCAACGTTTAGAACCGGTAGCCAGATCAATCGCCAAAATGCTGTTCTCTTCCACATCGTTCTCATCCCTTGTTCCTATATACACAGAGCCGCCCACGATAGACGGAGATGAGGTGATAATCGAACCTTGCGTTTGATAGCTCCATGCCAGATTTAAATTTGGCGAAAGTTCATCTGGTGACTCACCAGTATGTTTTGCGTTGCCTTTAAACGTGAACCAATCAGCACCGCCCTTAGGGATCACAGGCGTGTTTTGCCCGGAAATCTTGAATGTTGACTTCTGTTCCCATGTATGACCATTTGAGTCTGTGGCACGAACTTCCATTTGATGCTGACCCGGTTGTTCTTTGGCGGCATCCCAATTGGAGGACCAAGTGTAATCGCTGCTTTGCTTCGCCTTTTTCCATGGACCGTTATCAATTCGGAATTCCGCTTTTTCGACCGCACTTGTTGAATTGAATATATTGAACTGTACTTTTGTCTTACTCATCGGAATCTCGCTTCCTGGAGCTGGATGAATAACTGCCAGGGAGTCTTCAATCCCGAACATTTTAAATTGCGTATCGATTTTGTCTTCCTTCATATGGATAAGACGATAACCCGATGGTGTAAAATCGTTTGTGTTGGAATTGGTGGAGCTGGTGACGATATTTTTGGCACCAGGGATTACTTCCCCGGACACGTCGTTGATATGCGTATGTCCGCTCAACAACAGCTTCGTGTTGTACTTGGCGAGAACATCCAGGAAATCCTTCGTTCCATCAATAGGAGTATCAGGCGCATTTAGTTGGATATGCGCTACCGCTACCACTTGTTTTTCTTTGGCATTCATCTCCAGATCCTGCTTTAGCCATTCCAGCTGCTCGGGCTGAGAGAAGCCCAGATGGTTTTCCAGAATGATAAAATGCTTGTTGCCATAATCAAAGGAATACCACTCAGGTCCCATGTATTGACGATACCGTTCAACGCGTGATTTGTAATCCGGGCCTGACGTGATGTCATGGTTCCCTGGCGCTGGATAAAACGGCAATTCAGAAGTGGCCGTAGCAGCGGTGTAGTCCTTAAATTCTTCATCGGTTGCATAGTAAGTCAAATCACCGTTAACCAGCACGAAATCAGCGGAACCTTTCAGTTTGTTCAGTTGCGCCACTTCATTCATAAATTTTTCGCGATTGTTGATAGTGCTGTCTTTAACATGTACATCGGCTAAGTTGGCAAAGGTGAATTTCTCTTTGCCCGTTTCCGGGGAAGCGATTAAGTTGAAATCCTGGACCCTTTTTTCATCGGCTTTCAGGTCTTTCAAGTCCCTGTAAAACATTGGTGTCATGTTAGCGTCTGTTGGAACCTTGTACCCGCTTGGGACAGTGATGAAAACGATATCGGACAACCTTCTTTCAGGATTGATGTCCAAAGAATAATCTCCGTTTTCATCTGTCCTGACTATTTGAGACCCGTCAGAAACACTAACATTCGGTAGCCCTTTTTCCTCTCGATCCTGAACTCCATTGCCGTTTTTGTCCACATACACCGTTCCAGTAACGTTGGCGTATCCATTATCTGCTAAGGCGGGCTTCATGAATACGGATAAAGCCAATCCAGCCATGCCAACAGCGACGAACGGCTGCAATTTCTTTCTTAATTTCGAATGCTTCTGTTGCATTTTTCATTTCTCCTTTATCTGTTTTCTCTCATAAGTTACACCTATGTATGGTGGTTTCTCTTATAATCTGTTTGGCCTTTATGCATTCCCCCTTTCAGTAATTCGTCCACAAAGTTCTCATCCAAGGAAACGCTGTACGTACCAAACAAAGCCAATTAAACTGATAACGCCCGACGCCGTACCCTGTATCATGCTGCCCCACCTGTTTCTGCGAACCAGCAGAATGATAGGGAACATGATTAGAAGAATCATTGCTTGTCCACCCTCTACTCCCAGGTTAAAAAAGAGGATCGATAACAATGTTTGAAGTGAAAGTTCTCCCGTTAATTCCAGTGCTCCTGAAAATCCCAAACCATGAATGAGTCCGAAGCCAAATACAATCCACAGCCTGTAACGACCGGAAGGGAAAAATAGATATTCAAAGGCTACGAAAACAATACTGAGAGCAATCAAAGGCTCCACGATGTCAGGAGAGACCGAAACTATATTCAAGGCACTAAGCCCAAGACTTACACTGTGTGACAAGGTAAAGACGGTAACCACTTTCATTACATCTTTTAACGTTTTGGAACATAACAGCAATGCAATCACAAACAAGATATGGTCTAAGCCGATAAGTATATGGTGGAAGCCCAGCTGTACAAAGCTTTTTACTTGTCCCCAAAGAGTCCCGTTACCCAATTGGAATGTCCTTTCCTTAGCTGTAAAAATAAATTCGCCCGTTTCAGTTCCGAGATCATAATGAGCAATGTTTCGGTGCAAGCGATCATTGTCATCGAAGAAAATATTGTAATGAATTTCAACTGTTTTCTTGGACACATCCTGGATAGGAAAGTCGATTCCAATCCTTGCGTAGCTCAACTCTCCTTCCTTTTTGAGTCCAATATCAGAAATTTTCCCGTATGTTTTGACTCCGTCTGCAAAAACTTCAAGATTCCGAGACAAGTAGTCTTCGATTAACGTTTTGTTCCTGCTTAGGGCTTCCGACAGCTCAACCTCCTTCATTTCCGGAAGATTCCCCAGGTCTACTACCCTCCCCAATTCAAAAATGTCTACTGATAGTTCATAGTGAAGGACTCCGGCCTCTGCCATTATTTTTGACTTACCATTACTGTTATCTGTATGGGCATAAACGGTACTTGGAATCTGGCTTAAGCTAAATATGATGAAAAAGATTGCAGAAAACCAGGTTGTTACGGATGATCTCATGTTGTTTCTCCTTTTCTGGATGATATTCAGATACTAGTAGTAACTATTATTTTTTAATAGTTATCAAATGTGAATTCAATCACTGTCTATGCATCTTAACCGCGGAAATAGTTTTTTTTTCAGTTGTTCCCTTTTGTTACCTATGTACAGTGCTTACTACTGCTTCGATTTACGGTACTAGTTTTTCAGCTTAGATAACAGGCTACTCAAATAGTTTAAATAAAGATTGTTATTTAATAGTTTAATAATTGTAAATTTTTCATTAAAAATTGACCCTGTAAAAATTGGATACTTCCTTTGGAAGTACATATGCTTCTGTAGAAATGAAAACAAGCTGGCAGCAGTTAGCAACAGCTTGTAATAATATTAATAACTGGACACTGTCGGACTTATAGATAAACTTCACTTTGTACTGCCTGGTAAACCCGTGGTCTCAATAGAAGAAAATACTTCATTCCGTTGACGCTTATCATAGGTTATGAGAGTGACGCCGTAAGCCGGTACATAATTGTCTGTAAAATTCAGACGCAATTTCCCTTTAAGTATTGCGTCGCCCTTAATTTCTAGCAAATCATCTTTGCTTCCAATGTTGAGCTCAAGTATGCCATTGGCAGATTGTGTGTAATCTCTGCCGGTCATCAGCTTTCCAGAAACATTTTCACTAAGGGTGCCTCCCTAGTTCGTAACATCGCCTCTCCCGAAAGCTGTCTCCGAATTACCCTTAAGTGTTCCTTGATCATCTATGTACCGTCGGAGTAGGTATTGTTACCCTCTAGCTTAAGGTACCTGTCCCCTTTTTGGTCAACATTCCGGTACCGGACATATCGTTGCGCCTGCGATCCAATGCATGAAACCTCCTTTGGATGCATCCATTTTCACTGTAACGTCATTGACAAACGTACCAAACCCATCCGCAGCGGCAAAGAGATTAAGCCTTCCCCGTCCCTCGGCATCATCAAGGACAGGATATCCAGAAGGAAGACCAGTAGTGGCTAAATCCATCTTTCTTCTTTTTTAACAATAAGTCTCCAGGATTATACTTTTTGAAATAATCATTTGCTCACAAAGAAAGACACGATCCCAAGGCTAGTATCTTTAAAAGTTAACCAAATCCTTAAATAGCAGAGCTATATCATAAAAGCATTATAAAAATTGGGAGGCTTCGTCCCTCTATTTACATGAATACTACTTTAAAAAATTGTAAGCGGGAAATTGACCGACAGTTGTGGCAAATTCTAGATTATAAGCTAAACGATTTGGTCATTTTTGCCAATTAATTCGGTTTGTTGATTCCATTAATAACGGGCAAATTGTCTAGTTCAGCAAAATTATTAGAAAATGTTTATAAAAAAAAGGACATCCCAATTTGGAAGTCCTATTGTTATCGTTGTATATCGGAAGTATTTATTGTCATTTTGTTCATTCCCTAAATAAAGTGTTAACTCCAATTGAACAAAATGAGGCCGCATTTCTACGTTAAATGCGGCTGTTTTTCAAATAAAAAGGTTGTTTTCACACCAAACTGAGACAAAGCTTTTTACCCGCTTAATGGTAATTTTTTCAACTCGATTACGCCGGAGAGTCTTGGAGGATTGCTTCATGTCTACAACTTCTACCTCTTACGCTGCTCTTGCTGTTTACGCCAACCGTACCGGGTCATTCCACTCGGCTTGTACACCGACAGTATTACGATCAGGAGTAACACAAGTAAACCTACCCCGGGATGGAAAAGTTCACTGGAAAAAGGAGTTCTATCTCAACAGCAAAGTGCACGTGAAATTACACATCAAATACGAACACCTCTAACGTCAATACGCAATCCGTTGATTATTTCCGCATGTTCGGATTTAAAAATGAAAAAAAGAGAGAAGAACGGCTCGATATTATCGAAACACAAGTTGAGCGAATCGCTTCTATGATAAATAAGATTATTACATTGGCAAAGTTAGAAGAAATACAAACAGAAAATGGGGAAAGTTATGATTTGTCTGGTCATATGGATCATTACATTGCTAGAAAAAGGACGGATAACGAAAAAATTATCTTTGAACAAAACATACATGAGGGTATCTTCACATTTATTCCGTATGAGAATATCCTTCAAATATTGGATTCCCTTATGGAAAATGCTGTGAAGTATTCGTTTAAACCAAAAAAAATTTATATTGGATTGTCTTCAAATGAAACAAGTATTCAAATTACTGTAAGAAATAGAGGTGTGGAAATACCAGAGGATGAAATTGATAAGATCTTTGAACATTCTTATCGAGCAAAAGCTGAACAAAAAGATTATGTTGGTACTGGATTGGGCTTATCTGTTGTCAAGAGATTTGTGGAATTGCACAAGGGTCGAACTCATGTTACCAGTGAAAATAATATAAATACATTTGTCGTTACTTTACCTAACAAAATAAAGGGCAAAAAATGACTCAAAAAAAAAATCTTTGGTCATATATATTTTTTGTCTTGAAATTAATTACGGAGGTGATTTTTACGCCCCACCAAATCGTGGTATAGAAATAGCTAGCAATTTCGTGGCAAAGGAAGAGGGTGTCCCAAAAGTTTCTTTGAGACACCTTCTTTTAATCATCGGACTACAAACGTCTAATAATGTATGCAGCTTTTTCCTCAATTATTTCACTTTTTATTCTAATCCCACAATGACAGGAAGCTCTTTATATCCGTACACAAACGTACTAGGTATAATACGAAGTTTTTTGGTTGTCTCCAATTTCATATCCGGTAACGCCTTTAGCATCTCTGTAATGCATATTTTGGCTTCTAATTTTGCAAGCTGTGACCCCAGACAAAAGTGAACACCAGTTCCAAACGATAGATAATTGTTTGGAGAGCGATTGATGTCAAATACATCTGGTTTGTTAAATACGATTTCGTCTCGATTTGCAGAACCGATCCAGGCCATGACTTCTTGCCCTTTTTTCAGATTCATCCCTTTTAAATTCATATCTTCAGTGATAAAGCGATTCATGCTGTGAACAGGAGAACGATAGCGCAGGGCTTCGTCAATGGCTGCTGGTATAACGGAATTGTCTTTATATAATTGTTTAAGTATATCTGAATGCTCAAACAAAGTAAGCATTGTGTTTGTAATAAGATTTGTAGTGGTTTCATTCCCTGCAACAAGTAGGAGAAGGCAGAAACTTAATAATTCTTCAATACTTAATTTTTCTCCATCTACTTCTGCAGTAATTAATGTAGATACTATATCGTTTTTGGGGTCAAGCCGCCGTTTTGCAACTATTTGCTGAAAGTATGTTTGTAGGTCATGCATTGCTTTTCCTTGCTTAGCAAATAAATTGTTCATTTCATCAGGTGATAGGGATTGTGTTCCCGATACTAAAATATTAGACCATTCTTTAAATAGGTCTCGGTCTTCGCTCGGTACTCCGAGCATTTCAGAAATCACGATAACCGGAAGGGGATAAGCGATATCCTCTACAATATCTATCTTGCATTTTCCTTGTAGCGATTCTAATAATTCGTGTGTAAGAGCTGTAATTCTCGGTGCAAGTTCTTGAATGGCTCTCGGGGTAAATGCCTGACTTACAATATTGCGGTATCTTCGGTGGGTTGGAGGATCCAAATCTAGCAAAGTTGGAACAAGACCATTTGGACATCCTCATAGCAAAATACGTCCCAGCAATTCCGTTCTGGATCAAAAGAAACCGGAGAGTTTTTTCGCATCTTTTTATACCAATCGTAGGGTGAGATTGTTTCATCCCACCCTCTTGGGCGCACTAGCAGTCCATAGCTCTTTTGTTGTTCCTCCATCTTGATTCCCTCCTATATTATTGTAACTTACTGTCCATTCATCCAGTCAATAAAATGTTGGTCTACTACTGAATCGTTTAGGTAACCATACAATTTATGCGGTTTACATATTTCTTATGAGAAAAAAGTGCCAGGCACCATCCTATTAACTGAAAGGGCCTGACACTAACATCTCTTATCTATTTTACCTAAAATGTAACCTTCCAAATAAATGGATTGTAACATTCGCTCTTATTTTTATCAGACTGATGTAATATTTTATTTTTCCAATAATCCTTCTATCTGTAAGAACTGCGTGGCAACTTCTAAGGCACTGTTGCCATTTACATTTACTTGATAGTTCATTTCTCGCATTTGGTCATCTGTTATTTTTCCAGAAAGCTGATTTAAGGCTGTTTTGATTCGTTTCCCTCACAGCTTTGAACAGCAGGTTTTACGGCTGGTTCAATACCCAAAATAGGGAAATCATACTTTTGGCGAAGGTCATCCACTGCGATACTGGTTGCAGTATTACAAGCAAGGACTAATGCTTTAATTCCTTGATTAGCCATAAAGTCAACTGCATTAAAAATATATTCCCTTACCTCTTCTTTTGGTTTTTCACCATATGGAACGTGTAAGGTATCTGCATAAAATATGTAATCTTCATTCGGTAAAAACTTCAATGCTTGATGAAGTACAGTCATTCCACCTATTCCAGAATCAAAAAAACCTATTCTCACTACTTTCACTCTTTTCCTAAATTAATGCTATTAACCACTTATTAATATACCATTTTTTAAAATTTTATTGTTAGTTATCCTTATTTCTTATTGAACAAACTGCCCCGTTAGCCATCCAGGATTCGCTAAAAACAGCTCTTCACCACAGAGAATGAAAATGTTTTTAAACCGTCAATACTGATTCTACGGCTGGAGAGGAAGGTCGATGGACTATGGTGTGTTAGAGCCCATCCGTTAGTCTGACTCCAACGACCACGGTGCAACTTTCTTTCAAAGCCACAAAAGGCAGAGACATATTTTACATATCAAATATGTCCCTGCCTCTGATTTTATTGACTTTAACCTCTACAACCTAAATATAATTTCATGAGTGGGCTACTTAGGGTATCGTTGATAGTAAATAACCATCAAAAAAAGGGCCTGTGTTAAATAATTTCTTTTCAATTGAGTTTTCTTATAACATGTAAGTATTAAACGCAATCTTCAAGATAAAAATAAATGAAGAAATTATAAAGGAGATACCATAAAGTTGAACACAAAATTCTTAGATTTACTGGCTCATAATTATGATAGTGAAGAAAAAGTGGTAACTGAGATTATTAATCTTGAAGCCATCCTCAATCTGCCAAAGGGGACTGAGCATTTTGTCAGTGATTTACACGGGGAGTATCATGCTTTTCAACATGTGCTAAGGAATGGTTCGGGTAGAGTAAAAGAGAAAATTAAAGACCTTTTTCAAGATGAACTATCTGATACAGAACTTAATGAATTTGCGACGTTAGTTTATTATCCTGAAGAAAAATTAAAGTTAATTAGAGATAAGTGTGGCAATAAACAAGAATTACTCCAATGGTACACAGAAACCATTGACCATATGATTAAGCTCATTTCCTATGCCTCTTCTAAATATACACGCACAAAATTACGTAAAGCATTGCCTGAGCAGTTTGTTTATATTATAGAAGAGCTACTATACAAAACGGATGAATCCACAAATAAGAAACAATATTATACAAAAATTGTTCAGCAAATTATTTCTCTTGGTCAGGCAGATAAGCTCATTACAGGTCTGGCTTATACGACTCAGAGGTTGGTAGTCGACCATCTTCATGTGGTGGGAGATATTTATGATCGCGGACCTGATCCTGATAAAATTATGGATACACTCATTCATTATCATTCTGTTGATATTCAATGGGGAAATCATGATGTTCTATGGATCGGTGCCTTTGCTGGATCAAAGGTTTGTCTAGCTAATATTATTCGTATCTGTGCCAGGTACGACAATTTAAGTATTATTGAAGATGTGTATGGAATCAATCTTATACCACTTCTTAATCTTGCGGAAAAGAACTATGAGGACAATCCAGCATTTAGACCCAAGAGCCTTTCAGATAAAAAAAAGTCTGATCAAGAACTATTACAAATTACAAAAATGCATCAAGCGATAGCAATGATTCAGTTTAAGCTTGAAATGCCAATCATAAAGAGACGCCCGTATTTTAAAATGTCAGAAAGACTTTTACTTGAGAAAATTGATTATGACAAAAACGAAATAACACTGAATGGGAAAACTTACCAACTGGAAAATACTTGCTTTGCAACCATTAATCCGGAACAACCTGGTGAATTATTGGATGAAGAAGAGCAAGTTATGAACAGACTATTGTTTTCTGTCCAGCATTCGGAAAAGTTGGCCAGACATATGAATTTTCTTATGAAGAAAGGCAGTCTTTATTTGAAATATAATGGGAACTTATTAATACATGGCTGCATTCCACTTGATGAAAACGGAAATATGGAAAAAATGGTTATTGAAAATAATACCTATTCAGGTCGTGAATTACTTGATATTTTTGAACATTATTTACGACATTCTTTTGCACATCCTGAAGAGATAGATGATCTCGCAACAGATATGGTCTGGTATTTATGGACAGGAGAATATTCATCATTATTTGGGAAAAGAGCCATGACGACCTTTGAAAGGTATTTCATTAAGGACAAAGAAACCCATGAGGAGATTAAGAACCCATACTTCCATTTACGTGAAAAAGAGGAAATCTGCCGTAAAATTTTAGCAGAATTTAATCTTAATCCTGATGAAGGTCATATCATAAATGGCCACACACCCGTTAGAGAAATTAAAGGAGAGAATCCAAT
>NZ_NUOW01000030.1:7314-100494 GCF_002584635.1 Bacillus sp. AFS031507 | reverse complement strand
CCCCCAATCAGCTCCCACCCCTCATAAAAACTCCAATCCACCCCCAATTACCAAATATTACGATTCTTTTCCAGACGAAACTCTCTTTTTTATCATAAATAAAAGCCTTGGTTCATAGAGTGTAAGTGACATAGTGATTTTGAGTGAAGGAAACGAAAGGAGGAGTCGCTTTGTCTCAGGAGAATCAATCGTGCCTACGATTTTCTTTGGAGGAGTCATTGTGGTTTAGAAAAGGACAGGAAGTCGAAGAGCTTGTTTCCATTTCTCTAGACCCAGACATTACCATCCAAGAAAACGATCAGTACGTAACCATAAGAGGTTCGCTAGAACTCACAGGCGAATATAAAAGTTACGAACCTACCAATGAAAACGAAGATGAAGATGTAACATCGCAAAAGTTTGTGGAGAGGGTCGATGCACAAGAGGGAGGAACCTGTGAGTTTTCACATCGATTCCCTGTCGATATCACGATCCCCAATAATCGAATTCAAAGTATCTATGATATCGATGTCCTCGTCGAATCATTTGATTATTCGATCCCTGAGCGCAGCTGCCTCAAGCTAGCAGCTGAACTGACCATTAGCGGCTTATACGGAACTGAGCAAAAACAGAAGCAACAGCAACAACCGCAGGAAGAATTAGTTGAACTTGAGCTTATCCCTCGCTCTGAAATTGAGTTCTTTGAGGAAGATGCCGAGGATATTGAAGTCGAACTTTCATCAGTTCAGAGCAGTTACCAAGATAACTTCTTGTTTGAAGCTGAGGCAAGAAAACCACAAGAAGAAGACGAGAGTGTGGAAATTTTACCGAAGTTTCCGACCTTCAATTATCAACCACAGGAAGACGATGAGGAAGAAGCTAATCAACCATCCTTGGATTTCGTAGAGGCAAGGAGTGAAGCCAGCCAACCAGCCTGGGAATTCGAAGAAACAAGAAGTGAAGAAAGCCAACCTTCATGGAATTTCCAAGAAGCAAGAAGTGAAGCCAGCCAGCCAGCTGAGACCATCCAGCCAGAAGTGGTTGAAGTAAAGCCAGCGCCATCTCCAACTGTCCAGTATGAAGAAGAAGTTCATCCAGCAGAGGAAAGCTCTTCCGCACATGAAGCAGCACCACCAAAGAATATTAAAAAGAAAAAACCGGCAAAAAAGAAAAGCATGACATTAACTGAATTTTTTGCTCGGAAGGATGAAAGTTCGGCCCAGGCAAAAGTAAAAGTTTGTATCGTCCAAAAGGGGGATACCGTTAACAGCGTGGCAGATCGTTACGATGTTTCGGTACAAAACCTCATGCGCATCAACAATCTTGAACTCAGCCAAGATATATTTGAAGGTCAAGTATTATATATTCCCGGCAGCCTTACAAAAAAATAATTATTAAAAGATGAGCGGGTTCCTTTGACCTGCTCACCTTCTTTTCATACACAGTCAACTGCTCCAGTCCATACGCCGCTAAACGGGCGCTTCCGCTTTTAATATGAAAGTGAGTTGAGTACTCATGAATAACCCGAATCTACTAAACACATTTGCTCCCATCTTAAGAAATTACCTTGTTGAGCCTCATTTTGTAGAGGATTTCGGCAGTGTTCAGAAGATTTATTCAAACAAAGGAACGTTTGCCTTAAAAAAAATCGACCCTGCAACGGGGACCGACTTCATTCGCCATGTTCATCTCCTCTACCAAAAAGGGTATAATCGCATCGTTCCCATTTACCCTACGATGGACGGCAGGTATGCGGTCTTACACGAGAACAATCTTTATTACTTAATGCCTTGGATGTCGAATGAGCAAAAGGAAGACCGGCAGCAAAAAGATCAACAACTTTTTCGTGAACTCGCTCGTCTTCATACCCTGTCCGCCAAAGAAATTACCTTGAACAAAGAAGAGCGGACCGAGCATTATGAAAAGACGATTCAACAGCATGAAAAACAACAGGCATTTCTCGATGGCTTCATCGACGAATGTGAAAAAAAGACATACATGTCGCCGTTTGAATTGTTATATTGCCTCTATTACAATGAAATCAGCCAGGCACTCCGATTTTCGAAAACGAAATTTGAAGAATGGTATGAAAAAACGAAGGACGATGAAAAGGCCCGCATGGTTATAACGCACGGAAAATTGTCACCCGAGCATTTCTTGTATGATGATAAAGGGTACGGCTTTTTTATTAATTTTGAGAATGCTCACTACGGCTCACCGATTCACGATCTCCTTCCCTATTTATCACGTGCCTTAAATACCAACCCGAAGCGCAGCGACACAGCCATTGACTGGGTATACCACTACTTTAAATACTTTCCATTTAAAGCAGATGAAAAACTATTATTCTACAGCTATTTAGCGCTTCCGATTCCAATCATCCAAGTGGCAGAAAGCTACTATCGAAAGTCGCGTCCAAAGAATGAATTAAAATATGTCCGTCAGCTGCAGCACCGCTACTGGCATTTGAAAAATTCCGAATATGTCGTCATGAGAATGACCGAAATGGATGCGCAGGCAGCCGCCGCCGCAGCAGCAAAAGAAGGAGCCCAGCCGCAGTAATCATCTGCAAAATGGGCTCCTTAAACGATTTCAAAATATAGTGACACGGCAATGGCAACAAAAACCGATAATAATAAGATATCAAAAAACGTTGGAATGATGAGTGTTCGAATAAATTGGAAGATCACAAACGGAATAATTAACTGTGCGCAAACTCTCCGACAGGTTCTAAACCAGGGTAGGTATTTAAATTTTTGGAAATTTCTTTTCACCGACAACCCCCCCTTTACAAATCTGGCATATATTTTCTTTATGTATATTCCACAAGTGCGGAGAACTCTCCAAAAAAACGGCATATAGTATAAAAAATAAAAAAAGTGGTTATCATTATTGACGTCAAACCCTTTTTTTCGGTAGTATAACTATATAATTTAATTACATGAGCAAAGACAGGGAAGAGTACGATACAAACCTGCTTAAAGAGAGGGAAATCATTAGCTGGAAGATTTCCTAAGCAGTATATCGGAAGGTCGCCCACGAGCTTCTTCTGCGAACGGATCTAAACATCCTATTAGTTGAAGACGGACTAAATCCGTTATCTACATAAGTGCCAATCCGTTTTTTGGATTGGAAAAAAGGTGGTACCGCGAAGCAAACTCCATTCGTCCTTTTATGACGAATGGGGTTTTTTATGTGGAAAAGGGGCGGAGCGGCGCAAAAACGAATCAGGATATCCAAACTTTGTGGAAAAATACATTTTTGCACACGAATTAAGTGAACACTGGCTCTGCTCACACCGCCTTTGTTATGTTGGTTGGTTGGTTGGTGTGCTGCTCATCTGGTATCACATTTCACGATTAGTTTATTTTAAGGAGGAATTTTACAATGGAAACAAAGGAACTAACAATGCCTACGAAATACGACCCACAAACGATTGAAAAAGGTCGTTATGAATGGTGGTTACAAGGTAAGTTTTTCGAAGCAAAAAATGATGAGGGAAAAGACCCGTACACGGTAGTAATCCCGCCGCCAAACGTAACGGGGAAACTTCATTTAGGCCATGCCTGGGATACGACTCTCCAAGATATCGTTACACGTATGAAGCGAATGCAGGGGTATGATGTTCTTTGGCTGCCAGGGATGGACCATGCTGGGATTGCTACACAAGCAAAGGTTGAAGAAAAACTTCGCAATGAAGGCAAAAGCCGCTACGATCTAGGAAGAGAAAAATTCGTTGAGGAAACATGGAAGTGGAAAGAAGAGTATGCATCCCATATCCGCCAGCAGTGGTCGAAACTGGGCTTAGGCTTAGATTACAGCCGCGAGCGTTTCACGCTGGATGCAGGCTTATCTGATGCCGTTAAAGAGGTTTTTGTTACCCTTTATAAAAAAGGTCTCATTTACCGCGGGGAATATATTATTAACTGGGATCCGTCCACAAAAACAGCTCTATCCGATATCGAAGTCATTTATAAAGATGTTCAAGGTGCTTTTTATCATATGAGTTATCCGCTTGCCGATGGTTCTGGACAGATTGAAGTGGCTACGACCCGTCCAGAAACGATGCTGGGTGATACCGCGGTTGCCGTTCATCCAGAAGACGACCGCTACAAGCACTTGATTGGTAAAACCGTCATTCTGCCAATCGTTGGCCGTGAAATTCCAATCGTTGGTGACGACTATGTGGATATGGAATTCGGATCTGGTGCAGTAAAAATTACGCCAGCCCATGACCCGAACGATTTTGAAGTGGGTAATCGTCATAATCTAGAGCGAGTTCTGGTAATGAACGAAGACGGCTCGATGAATGATAGAGCTGGCAAGTATAAAGGACTCGACCGTTTTGAATGCCGTAAGCAAATCGTTAAGGACTTGCAGGAACAAGGCGTTCTTTTCAAAATTGAAGAGCATCCGCATTCCGTAGGTCATTCGGAACGAAGCGGTGCCGTTGTTGAACCGTATCTTTCCACCCAGTGGTTTGTTAAAATGCAGCCGCTCGCAGATGAAGCGATTGCCCTGCAAAGCAAAGAAGAAAAAGTAAACTTTGTCCCAGACCGGTTTGAAAAAACCTACTTACGTTGGATGGAGAACATTCGTGACTGGTGTATTTCGCGACAGCTTTGGTGGGGTCACCGCATTCCTGCTTGGTATCACAAGCAAACAGGTGAAGTATATGTTGGTACAGAAGCACCGTCAGACGCTGAAAACTGGGAGCAGGATAAAGATGTACTCGATACATGGTTCAGCTCCGCGCTATGGCCGTTTTCAACCATGGGCTGGCCTGATACAGAAGCGACCGATTACAAGCGCTACTTCCCAACCGACGTGTTAGTAACAGGCTATGATATTATTTTCTTCTGGGTATCGAGAATGATTTTCCAAAGCATTGAGTTTACAGGGGAGCGTCCATTTAAAGATGTTCTCATCCACGGTCTCGTTCGTGACGAACAGGGACGGAAGATGAGTAAGTCACTTGGAAATGGCGTCGATCCAATGGATGTCATCGAAAAATACGGTGCCGATGCACTACGCTACTTCCTGTCAACAGGAAGTTCACCAGGTCAAGATTTACGTTTTAGCTTTGAAAAAGTAGAGTCAACTTGGAACTTTGCCAATAAAATTTGGAATGCCTCCCGTTTCGCGTTAATGAATATGGACGGTATGACCTACGAAGAGATTGATTTTAGCGGAGAAAAATCGGTTGCAGACAAGTGGATTTTAACACGATTAAATGAAACGATTGAACATGTAACAAGACTTTCAGATCGTTATGAATTTGGTGAAGTGGGCCGTGCGCTTTACAACTTTATCTGGGATGACTTCTGTGATTGGTATATTGAAATGGCGAAATTGCCGCTATATGGTGAAGACGAAGCAGCAAAGAAAACAACTCGTTCGATTCTGGCACATGTTTTAGATCAAACGATGCGTTTATTGCATCCATTCATGCCATTTATCACCGAGGAAATTTGGCAGAACCTTCCTCACCAAGGAGAATCAATTACAACAGCAGCATGGCCTGAAGTAAATCCAGCTCATTCTGATGACCAAGCAGCACAAGAAATGAAACTGCTCGTCGAGATGATTCGCGCGGTTCGGAATATTCGTGCTGAAGTAAATACTCCAATGAGTAAGAAAATCAAAATGCTTGTCAAAGCAAAGGATGAAACGGTTCTTAAAGCAATTGAGAATAACCGCGGCTATATTGAACGCTTCTGTAATCCAGAAGAATTACAAATGGGCGTTGATCTTGAAACGCCTGAAAAAGCAATGACAGCCGTGATTACTGGTTTAGAAATCATCCTGCCGCTTGAAGGCTTGATTAACATCGATGAAGAAATTGCTCGTCTCGAAAAAGAATTTGACCGCTTAAATAAAGAAGTGGAAAGAGTTCAGAAGAAATTAAGCAATGAAGGCTTCATGAAAAAGGCACCTGAAAGTGTTGTAGCCGAAGAACGTGCCAAGGAAGATGATTATCGCGAAAAGAGAGCGATTGTCGAAGCACGCATTAAAGAGTTAAGAGGGTAATAATTAGTTTGGCGAGGCGAATTCTCCTGAGGATTCGTCTCGCCTTATTACTTACACTAAAAAAACGATCAAAATCAACATGATTGATACAAATATGACAGAGATTACAATTTATCAGCGGTTTTCAGAAATATATCAGCGAAAACGTCTAATATATCAGCGGAAATTGGATTTTATCAGCGTATCTCCAATTTTATCAGCGAATCAAAAAATAGATTGCACTTTAGAAGTAAATATTAATCAAACATTAAAATATAGATGGGGTGTCACGAATGTTTGCTACATATAAAGAAGCCCTAGAATGGATTCATGCGCGGTTAAGACTGGGAATCAAGCCAGGGTTAAAGCGGATGGAATGGATGATGGACAAGCTTGGCAATCCAGAAACAAAAATGAAGACGGTTCATATTGGCGGTACAAATGGTAAAGGCTCCACCGTTACTTTTCTCCGTTCGATTCTTGAAGCAGGAGGGTATTCAGTGGGTACCTTTACCTCGCCCTATATTGAACAGTTCAATGAGCGGATCAGTGTGAATGGGAAAGCCATATCAGATGCGGAGCTGCTCCAACTGGCAAATATCATTCGCCCATTGGCGGACGAATTAGAAGAAACAGAGCTTGGCGGGCCGACGGAGTTTGAAGTCATCACCGCGATGGCGTTCCATTATTTCGCAACCACGAACAAGGTTGACGTTGTCATTTTTGAAGTCGGTTTAGGCGGTCGATTTGATTCAACGAATATCATTCAGCCATTAGCCTCGATCATTACCAATATCGGTCTTGATCACACAAACATCCTCGGAAACACCTATGAGGAAATTGCTTTTGAAAAAGCAGGGATAATCAAAGAAAACACAGCCATTTTTACGGCTGTCAAACATCCAGGGGCGATCAAGGTAATTGAGGAACAAGCAGATAAGAAAAAAGCACCTCTTTACCGCTTAAATCAGGAATTTTCGATTAGTTCTCATAAATCCATATCTAATGGTGAAATTTTTGATGTAATCACTCAACTTCAAACCATCGTCCAATTAGAAATCAGGATGATCGGTCAGCATCAAACGGAAAATGCCGCACTTGCTGTCATGGCCTCCCAATTTTTAAATCAAAAAGGTTCATTCCTAATTACAGACCAAGCTATTCGTACGGGCTTAAAAAAGGCTTACTGGCCAGGGAGATTTGAAATCGTTTCTGAAAGTCCACTTGTGATTATTGATGGGGCCCATAATGAAGAGGGAATTTCCGCTCTAACACACGAATTAAGTACTAGATATCACAATCGCAGTATTCAGATCGTGTTTGCCGCACTAT
Organism: Bacillus sp. AFS031507; assembly: GCF_002584635.1. Lineage (NCBI taxonomy): Bacteria > Bacillati > Bacillota > Bacilli > Caryophanales > Bacillaceae > Bacillus > Bacillus sp. AFS031507. The sequence goes on along the minus strand of NZ_NUOW01000030.1, from coordinate 93,174 downwards.
CGGATAAAAAGCTTGATCAAATGATTGCCAAACTGGACCAAATGGCTTCCCAAATTGCCTTTGTCAGCTTTGATTTTCCACGTGCAGCTAAAGCGGAAGAATTACTCAAAATCAGCCAATCACCCAACAAATTGGCAGTCGATGACTGGGGTCCTTTTCTTATAGAAGAGATCCAAAATATAGAAAACAACAGCATGTTAGTCATAACGGGTTCACTCTATTTTATTTCAGAAGTAAAACCATTTTTAGTTAACTATTTGAAAAATAAGATAATTTCTTTATGACAAGTTATTTTTATCATGGTAAAATAATTATATCTAAATAAGACAGAGGAGGATAAGCATGAAAGTGGAACCACGCATCAAGAATGCTATTTTTCTTGCCTGGCTCTTGTTTGTCCCTGCAGGAACCTGGTTCATCTATAATGCTTATCCTCCCCATATCACTGGACATTGGTTCGATATTTTTGCATTTTTGTTATTAACCTGTATGGTTGCAACCATGCCAATTGTCATTAATGAGATGTTTATTTTTTTAATCTAATGGGTTGCGCTTGCAACCTTTTTAAGGTTTGGTTTATTTGTTGAAATCATTTTTGCACAAGTAGCTGTGATTGTTTTACTGCTAAAATTAAGGTTCCTTCGAAAAGGTGAATTTTACCGGCTGCCAGTTAACCTAAATATGTTTTTTCTAGTTTCCTGTACTAGCGTGATTGTCTACTACTTACTTGGTGGACCGACAGGCCCTAATTTTACTTTCGACTCCAAGTCGTTATGGCTTGCCATCTTATACGCAGTGGTAAGTTATTCGATGAACCAAATCATAGTTTCATTCAATCTTTATTTTATCTATAAAAGCAAGGTAGCCTATTTTGGAAAGGCTTTCATTGTTGAGACCATTACAACTTTCATCACCTTCCCCATTGGTTTAGTGCTGTATATTCTCTATGATCAGGTCGGAATCTTTGCCCTCCTGTTTGTAGGTGTTCCGTTTGATAGTTTATCAATGATATTCATACTCTATTATTCAAGTGAAAAAATAAATGAATATTTGCAAAAAGCCGCAGAGTTTGGACACCAGATGGCCGAGCGCTTGAAAGTGGATGATGTCGTTGATTTGTTAATTCAGAAGCTGAGTGAAATGCTGCCGGTTGATTATGCTTATATCCTTGAAGTAACAGGGGATGAACTTATATTGGTTCGGGGGAATGAAGGGGGCGTATCCAATGAATTGCCACCTTATCTTATGTTGAGGTAGTTTCTGGTAAAGTTTCCATTGGTTAATGCTAATAAAGGTATACAGTCTACAGCCAGTGGTACAGCAGTTAGTGTTAGTACATTAAGTAGAGATGATGTTAAGTAAACTGGCTTTAGCCTTTAAAAAGGAGCTAAATAGTTAATCAAATGTTATTAGTATACTTGTATTTATTAATAGTTGGTATTACTATCGGTTCTTTTTTCAATGTTGTCGGACTAAGAGTCCCATTAAAGAAATCAATCGTAACCCCACGTTCGGCTTGTCCAACTTGCGGGCATCAATTAAAACCATACGAACTAATACCAGTAATTTCTTACTTACTACAAAAAGGAAAATGCCGCTGCTGTCAGTCGCGGATTTCTCCTATCTATCCGATATTTGAATTACTAACTGGATTATTATTTATGACAGCACCGTTAGTTATTGGATGGACTGGAGAATTAGTAGTTGCACTAACACTAATCTCCATGTTTATGATTATCATTGTTTCAGATATTCACTATATGCTCATCCCTGATAAAATTCTGATCTGGTTTGCAGGGGTTTTTTTATTGGAGCGGATAATTTGGCCGCTAAACCCATGGTGGGACAGCCTTTTTGGTGCTGTGTCTGGTTTCATTCTCCTTTTACTCATTGCTGTCGTTAGCAAAGGTGGGATGGGTGGTGGGGATGTTAAACTGTATGCCTTACTTGGATTGGTATTAGGGTTTAAACTAGTACTTTTGTCCTTCTTTCTTTCAACATTGTTTGGAGCTGTTATTGGCGGATTGGCATTACTTTTTAGGATTGTCAAAAGACGACAGCCCATTCCATTTGGACCATTTATTGCTGCCGGAACATTAACAGCATATTATTGGGGATCGGATTTAATTAATTTGTATATACATTTCCTTAATCAAGGATTTTAACTAAGGGGTTTTTTATATGGCTTTTTCCCTGTTTACATCTAAAAACCGAATAATAAATCTCGTTTTGAATGATCATTCGATTCGTCTGCTTGAATTAAAGCAGGCGAATCCACCTGTTGCTCAAAGATGGTGCGAACGCTTTCTCCCGCCTGGTATTATTAGTGATGGGAAAATTATTGATATCGATTCTTTGGCAAACATTCTGGAAGAGTGTATCGGTGAATGGAAGATTCAAAGACGTCAAGTTCGCTTTCTAGTGCCAGATCCGCTTGTCATCATTCGGAAAAGTTTCCGTCCCTGCTGAAATTCAGGAGGATGAAATACAGGGATACCTATATTTAGAGCTTGGTTCTTTGTCTAAGCTCAAACTTGATCCGATTGCGGCTGATATTTCCCCGCTTGCACTGTACCGGTTGTATCATCAACTGGAACAACCAAGTTACGGGTGCATATTACCTCTGGCAGACGAATTCCACTAAAAGCGTGATCGCCTCAATAGATAGACAAATCACGATGACAAAGAAGATTGCTGAAAAAGAAAATAAAAGTACAGAAACAGTTGAAGCTACTAGCTCTGTTAGTCAATTGAAGAATGCAATTGATTGGGTAAATGAATATCCGATTCAGACTAAGGCAAGAGATCACCAGTTTAGCCCAAGAAGATGAGCCATTATCTTACAGTCTGACAATTTCTGCATTCTACATGCCGAGTTTAACAGACCTAGCCGCAGAGCTTCCAAAAATCGATGCACCTGCACCAGCGGGTAAAGATAATCCACTAAGTCAGTTTTCTGCCACGACGGGGACGCAGCCATAATTAACACCATCGCAAACTAGTAAATAATTTGGCGAAAGTCTACGATAACAAGACGACAAAAGTCTTGTTATTTTTTTTTGCCATTATGTTAGGATGGAACAAATTACCCTGGTAGAGAGAGGAGTACGGTTTAGTGGACAAGCCTAATAAAGGCAATACAATTACGATCAAATTAAATGGAGAAAACCCGCCCCAACTGGATGTTCCTCCAAATGAAGTCGAAGCCAGCATTGACTCCATTCCTAAAGTGATAAAAATAAATTCAAATCTCTCAGAATCGGATAACTTCATGGAGACAGCGGCAGCACAAGAGTCTGTCGACGAGAGTTTTGATTGGATTATTCCTGAATCCTCCGAAAATGACATAGAGGAGTTTAAAAAAGTACCAAGTCAAAGTGGCAAAAAATCTGCCCTTCCCAAAATAACAACCTTTTCATCTAATACCAAAAAGAAAAATGGCCGGCCGTTAGGAACCATTTTAATTTCTGCCGTCTTCGCCATCCTTATCGGAACAACGATCGGGGTTGTGATGCTAAAGTTAGTGATAACTACACCAACTAACAAGACTGTTGTAACCGAACCTACAGTAGTCACTGAAAAGCCTGCTAACACCGAAAGCAAAACTACGGAGGGCAAGACCTCGTCAGCAGCTATATCCCAAGTAACTGCTTACGTCATTCAGGGCGGAGTTTTTTCATCGGAAGCTGGTGCCAAGGAGACATCTTCAAGTTTAGACTCGAAAGGCATACCATCCCAATCCGTTGAAATGGATGGCAAGTACTATTTGTTTCTAGGTGTTGCGGATTCCATCGAAGCCGCTAAAGCTCTTGGGGGTCAATATAAAGAAAATGGAATTGAAGAAGTGTTTGCCAAGCCGCTGTTATTAGATGAAAAGAAGTTTACTGACGTCACTACAAAAGAAAAGACCTTTTTAAAAGCTGTACCGACCATTTATCAAACGCTATCTCTGACATCTTCGAGTGCGCTCCTGACCAAGTCGCTTTCTGAGGATTCTAGCAAAGCCCTCTTAGAGATTGAAGAACAATTAAAGAGTAGTGTTAAAAACAAAAAATTAAAAGATCTAAAAGCAGAGTTGGTTAGTGCGAACGAGAAACTAAAAGCATTTCAAGAATCAAAATCCGAAAAGAATCTTAGTGATGCCCAACAGCACTTGCTAAACTTCATGTCGTTATATTTTTCCAAGTAATCAATATCTGACAAAGCTCGATATTTTCCGGGAAATAAGGCCTATCGAATCTGGATAGGCTTTTTTAATATGTCATAAAAAGAATTATTCCGCATAATTTTACAAATTTCATCAAAATTTTTTTCGTATAAAAATTGTTTGCTACTACAATTTCTGATAGGATTGAATTGTATCTCCCTAATACGTACCAAAAGGTAAGGTGATCGAATGCAGAACCTCATTTTAGCCTCTTCTTCTCCACGGCGAAAAGAACTTCTAGAAACTCTCCGTTTAACATTCGCGATTTCAAGTAGTGAAGTTGATGAAAGTTTTGACCCAGCTCTCTCTCCTAAAGAAGTAGTGATGGAGTTAGCCGACCGAAAGGCCCAGGCGGTTTTTAAAGAAAACCAGAACGCCTTTGTGATTGGCTCGGACACAATTGTTGTGGCGGATAATCAAATTTTAGGAAAGCCTGCAGATGAAGCAGAAGCATTTACGATGTTAAAAAGCTTGTCAGGAAAGCAGCATGATGTCTTTACTGGAGTTTCGATTGTGTCTCCAACAGGTACAACAACGTTTTATGAAAGAACAGAAGTTTGGTTTTGGGAGTTAACTGACGACTCAATACGGGCGTATGTAAAAAGTGGTGAACCGCTTGATAAAGCAGGTGCATATGGCATTCAGCAGCTCGGAAGTATGCTTGTCAAAAAAATAAATGGAGACTATTTTGCGGTTGTCGGTCTGCCTGTTTCAAGAACAATAAGAGAATTGAAGAAGGCTGGCTACCAGTTGCCATATTAAACTTTTTTAGTTCATTAACTCCCTTAAAAAAGGAGGAAAAAAGTGTCCACCAATACATTAATGATCCGTGATTTCCCTCAAGATGAAAGGCCTAGAGAACGCTTTATTCAGCATGGACCACAAAGCTTATCTAATCATGAATTGATTGCCATCTTACTTCGAACCGGAACAAAGGACGAATCGGTTCTGCAACTATCGAATCGACTGCTGACCCATTTTGAAGGGTTACGACTGTTAAAAGCAGCTACGTTAGAAGAAATGACTGAGATAAAAGGGATTGGTTCGGCGAAGGCGATTCAAATCCTTGCTGCTGTCGAAATTGGCAGAAGGATTACCAACCTCGACTATAAGGATCGATATGTTATCCGCTCGCCGGAAGACGGTGCAAAATACCTAATGAATGATATGCGCTTTTTATCACAAGAGCATTTTGTTTGTATGTATTTAAACACTAAGAATCAAGTAATCCATAAACAAACGATTTTTATTGGCAGCTTAAACGCCTCGATTGTTCATCCAAGGGAGGTGTTCCGCGAGGCGTTAAAGCGGTCAGCTGCTTCTGTAATTGCGGCGCATAATCATCCCAGTGGCGACCCGGCGCCAAGCCGCGAGGACATAGAGGTGACCAAGCGATTAGTCGAATGCGGAAAAATAATTGGCATCGATTTACTCGATCATTTAATCATCGGGGAGAACAAGTTTGTGAGTCTCAAGGAAAAAGGGTATTTATAACTATGATTTTATTTGACGTTAAGTTATAATATTGGTTATGATTTTTTAGGACTACTTAAGACCTAACTAGATAAATATTGAGAAAAAAGACATGATATTAAAGTGATTACCAACTTATTGGAGTTTTTGTATTACGTATCAGAAAGGGAGCTACAAAATTATGTTTGGAATAAGAGCTAGAGATCTTGGGATTGACTTGGGGACTGCAAATACCCTTGTATATGTAAAAGGAAAAGGTATTGTCTTACGCGAGCCATCCGTTGTGGCGATGCAGACAGATACGAAGAATATTGTCGCAGTTGGTAACGATGCGAAAAATATGATTGGACGGACGCCGGGGAATATCGTCGCTATAAGACCGATGAAGGATGGAGTCATCGCTGATTTTGAAACCACAGCGGCAATGATGAAGTACCATATTCGTCAAGCACAGAAAGGGAAGAACGTATTTACGGGTAATCCATACGTCATGGTATGTGTGCCTTCTGGGATTACAGCGGTCGAGGAAAGAGCGGTAATCGATGCCACTAGACAAGCAGGGGCAAAGGATGCCTATACCATTGAAGAGCCATTTGCTGCGGCGATTGGCGCCAATTTGCCTGTTTGGGAACCTACTGGTAGCATGGTTGTCGATATTGGTGGGGGAACGACAGAAGTAGCGATCATTTCACTAGGTGGAATTGTTACAAGTATTTCGATCCGTGTTGCTGGCGATGAAATGGACGACTCGATTATTTCTTATATTCGAAAAAATTATAACTTGATGATCGGGGACCGGACCTCTGAAGCGATTAAAATGGAAATTGGCTCAGCAGGGGATCTTGAAGGTGTCGACAATATGGAGATTCGCGGCCGGGATTTATTAACGGGTCTGCCAAAGACCATTGAAATTTCCGCAAAAGAAATTGCGGGAGCATTACGCGATACGGTTTCTGCGATTGTGGAAGCGGTCAAGAATACGTTAGAAAAAACACCGCCGGAACTCGCTGCCGATATTATGGATCGCGGGATTGTCCTAACAGGTGGGGGAGCACTGCTCCGCAATTTAGATAAAGTGATTAGTGAAGAAACGAAAATGCCTGTTCTGATTGCCGAGAACCCACTCGATTGCGTAGCGATTGGAACAGGAAAAGCTCTCGATCATATTCATTTATTTAAAAACAAAACGAGAGATTCACGCTAAGAATAGCGGAAACGCCAGTTATCCGCTGGAGCAAGACAACTATCAAAGCTTAAAAACTAAACTTTTGATCTAGGAAAATAGAGGTGTATAATCATGCCACAGTTCTTTCTGAATAAACGTCTGATTATTTTGCTTGTCAGCATCATTGTTCTCGTGGCATTGATTGGGTTTTCTTTAAGGGAGAGAAGTAAACTATCCTGGCCGGAGCAATTTGTTAAAGATACAACCGGCTGGGTTCAATCCCTGGTTTCAAAGCCTACCCATTTTGTTGCAGGCTTTTTTGAAAATCTCCAGGATTTGCAAAATACATACGATGAGAATAAAGAATTAAAATCGCGGATCGAAAATCTTGTCAATCTTGAAGCACAAGTCCAAGAGTTGAAAAATGACAATGAAGAATTGCGTGACATTCTCGGTGAAAAAAAGACCCTGAGAGACTTCAAACCATTACCAGCTACCGTCATTGGCAGAAACCCTGATCGTTGGCATGAAATGATTATTATCGACAAAGGCAAACTAAACGGCATCGAAAAAAATATGGCTGTCGTTACGGCAACCGGTCTCATTGGAAAAGTAAAAAATGTGACACAATTCAGTTCAACTGTACAACTTTTAAGTGCAATGGATCCTAAGAATCGAATTTCTGCTGTCGTTCAAGGCAAAAAGGATGTTTATGGATTTGTACAGGGTTTTGATGACAAACAAAAATTACTATTAATTAAGGCGATTCCATCTGGCTCAAAAATTGAAAAAGGCCAAACCGTGATTACTTCCGGTTTAGGCGGTGTTTTTCCAAAAGGGCTAATGATTGGAAAAGTGGTTGATGTTAAGCCCGATCAGTATGGCTTAAATCAAACGGCCTTAGTGAAACCCGGCGCGAACTTTTACGATATTGAAAATGTGATTGTCATAAAAAGATTAATGACTCAGCCAGTTAAAAGTGATTTATCTGATGGGAAGGTGGGGGAGTTTTGAGAAAATTCCTTCTTCCTCTTTTATTTCTGTTTCTTTTTATCGTAGAAAGTCTTTTTGTCGAGTTTTTACCGGCAAAGATTTTTGGTTTTGATCGAATATTTGTCCCTCACTTTCTGTTTACAGCCATTTTGTTTTTAACGATTTTTGTCGGAAAAAAACACGGAATTATTTATGCGGCCATTTTTGGGCTTTTATTTGATATTGTTTATGTCGAAATTATCGGTATTTACTTTTTTCTATATCCATTTATCTCCTATCTCATTTATAAATTATTGCAGGTTTTTCAATCAAATATTATCACTGCTTTTCTTGCTGCCCTTCTCGGTATCTCGTTATTAGAGATGGGTGTTTATGAAATGAATTATTTAATCCATGTAACAGACCTTAATTTTATCGGCTTTATTAACTTGCGTTTTTACCCTACCCTTTTATTAAATGCAGCTATTACTCTAATTATCGCCTATCCTTTAAAGTGGCTATTTGAAAAACATTCGGAAGCATTAAGGGATGAATGATTTTTTTATAAAAAGAGGAGAATGGACGCATCGTGTCGAATTTTTATTAAGATAGTATGTACTTTTGATTCGGAATAAGCATGAGGGCTTGCAAATCCCATTGAAACAACGAATTTTGCTTGTTTCGAAATTGCTTTCTTATTATGAGGTGAATATTTCTCCATGAAAAAACGGCAAAATGTTACAATAAAAGGAACGAAGGAAGGTCTCGTCCTTCATCTTGATGATACCTGTTCCTACGAAGAACTAAAAAGGGAACTCGATCATAAGCTCTCAGCTAATTCCAGTACACAGGATGAGCGACAATTAACCTCTGTCAAGGTGGCAATCGGCAACCGCTATATAACGGAATCGCAGCGGGAGGAACTAAAAAACTTAATTCTCAAAAAGAAGAATTTTGTGGTTGAAGAGATTGAATCAAACGTAATCACGAAAGAAGAAGCTGAGCGTCTAATCGCCGAAACAGAGGTCATGACGGTTTCTAGAATCATTCGTTCAGGACAAGTCCTCGAAGTACCAGGAGACCTGCTATTAATTGGTGATGTCAATCCAGGTGGAACGGTGATGGCCGGCGGTAACATTTTTATCATGGGGACATTAAAAGGTATGGCCCACGCCGGCTGCTATGGCAATGAGCAAGCAGTCATTGCTGCGTCAAATATGAAACCATCCCAGCTTAGAATTAGTGATTGTTTAAATAGAGCACCAGACAGTGTCCAAAGCAATGAAAAACGGGAAATGGAATGTGCTTATATAGATGATGAACGTCAAATCATTGTTGATAGATTGCAAGTTTTAATCCAATTAAGACCTAATTTAACGAGATTAGAAGGGGGACATTAAAGTGGGAGAAGCAATAGTAATTACATCCGGTAAGGGTGGAGTAGGAAAAACAACAACTTCTGCTAATATCGGCACATCATTAGCCCTTCAAGGAAAAAAAGTATGTTTAGTAGATACAGACATCGGTCTTCGGAACTTGGACGTAGTAATGGGACTTGAAAACAGAATCATTTATGATCTGGTCGATGTCGTTGAAAAAAGATGCAAAATCCATCAAGCCCTTGTGAAGGACAAACGATTTGACGGGTTATTATACTTACTGCCAGCGGCGCAAACGGTGGATAAAACCGCTGTGAAGCCAGAACAGATGAAAGATTTGATTTTAGAATTAAAGCAAGACTACGATTATATCATTATTGATTGTCCTGCCGGAATTGAGCAGGGTTTTCATAACGCCATTGCTGGAGCAGATAAAGCGATTGTTGTTACAACGCCAGAGGCATCTGCTGTACGCGATGCAGACCGAATTATAGGCCTGCTCGAAAAACAACCGGATATGGAGTCGCCCAAATTAGTGATCAACCGGATTCGAAATCATATGGTGAAGACTGGTGATATGCTTGAGATTGACGAAGTTACCCAGCATCTTTCCATCGAGCTCATCGGAATTGTAGCAGATGATGACGAAGTTATTAAAGCTTCTAACCACGGTGAACCTATTGCTCTGAATCCGAATAACAAAGCATCGATTGCTTATCGAAATATTGCCAGAAGGATTCTCGGTGAATCCATCCCGCTTCAGTCACTCGAAGACGCAGACAAAGGTGTCTTTAAAAAAATTAAAAAATTCTTCGGAGTTCGTTAATACAAAAAGCGGAAGCGCCTACTTTTCTCAAACAGCCTGCCCACTAACTTGTGGACAGGCTGTTTATATTTTTCAGACATACTCTTCCTTTTTCCCTCATAGACTTGTACAAATTAGTGGGAAAAGGGGTGATGGGGATGGCGCGGTCTACACCGGAAGAAATTAGGCGACGAATCGCAAAGCGAAAAAATGATACTGGAACAACATCTGTAAAAAGTCCTGTAAAAAGTCCCGACCGCCAAATTGATTGGCCTAGTGACGATGAAAAATATGGATTCAATCAGTTTACTTCATCAGGAAGCAGTAATGGCGATGATGGGCATCCATTGTTTAAGAAGGAAGTATTTTTTTTCAAAATATTGTCCTCTGTCCTCCTGTTTTTAGTGATAGCGATACTATTTAGGAACCATTCCGCTACTTTTGAGCCAGCTAGAGACGTGGTCATGAAAACAATGGACAAGGATTTTAAATTTGCGACCGTTTCAAACTGGTACGAAAGCAAGTTTGGGAAACCACTGGCACTACTGCCATTTTCTGAAAAAGATCAAACTGGGAAAAAAGAGGTGGCTGAAAAGGAATTTTCCGTACCAGCAATGGGGAAAATCCTTGAAAACTTTGAAAAAAATGGCCAAGGTATCATGATTGAAACAGGAAAAGGGGCGTCCGTCCAAACCATTAATGATGGCATCGTTACCTTCGCAGGGGTGAAGGAAGGATTGGGGAAAACGGTCATTATTCAGCATTCCGATGCGACCGAAACATGGTACGGTAACTTGGACCAAATCAAGGTTAACTTATATGAATATATCGATAAAAGAAAAGTAGTTGGTACGGTCTCAGTGTCGGCAGGAGAAGATAAAACCAAAGGAAAATATTACTTTGCCATAAAAAAAGGCGATGATTTCATCGACCCAATTCAGGTGATACGCTTTGAATAGAGCCATGAATTTATTCCGACTTATCTCTATCCATCCCTTGTTGTGGATTGTGATTGGACTTTCAATTGTGACCGCTCATTTCCTTGAGGTTTGCTTGTTGCTTGGGATCATTTTTATTCATGAAATGGGGCATGCTGCTGCAGCTTCTTTTTTTTCATGGAGAATCCGGAAAATTACCCTGCTCCCGTTTGGCGGGGTTGCCGAAATGGATGAACATGGCAATCGGCCGTTAAGAGAAGAGACAATAGTCGTCCTTGCAGGGCCGCTGCAGCATGTGTGGATGGTCGCCCTAGCCTATGGGTTGGTTACCGTCAACTTAATGCCTGAAGACCTTTTTCAGCTATTCTTAAGCTATAATCTCATGATTTTTGTTTTTAACTTTTTTCCGGTTTGGCCGCTGGATGGCGGGAAACTGGTATTCTTACTTTTCTCATTAAAAAGCTCCTTCCCGATCGCCCATCGCCTAACGCTCATCCTTTCGTTGGTCAGCCTATCCATCTTTTCACTGGTGATCGTGATCGCGGCCCCGACACATATCAATGTCTGGGTCATCATTGCCTTCCTTTATTTCTCGCTTTACCATGAATGGAAGCAGCGGCGCTATATTTTCATGAGATTCTTGCTGGAGCGTTATTATGGGAAAAAATCCAGTCTTCGGACCTTGAAACCAATTGAGGCCAATGAACAGGAGCTACTTATTCACGTCTTAGAAAAATTTCAACGTGGCTGTAAACATCCAATCATCGTCGAAGCAGACGGCAAAGAAAAAGGGATGTTAGATGAAAATGAACTATTGCACGCCTATTTTACCGAAAAACGTCTAACCGATAAAATCAGCGACCTCCTCTTTTCTTATTAAACACTATGTTGATTGGAGCGGAAGGCGCGAGACTCCTGCGGGAGGACGGGGCAGGGGAGACCCCGCAGGCGCGTAGAGCGCCGAGGAGGCTCCCCGGACCGCCCGCGGAAAGCGAAGCGCCTGGAGCGGAAATCAACAGACAAGTTTAACAAGCCTAATAAAAAAGGTATAATAAAAAGAAAAAAGTGAGGTCGCTTGATTGGAAACACTAATTATTAATTACAATTCACGCGAAAAGCGATTTGCTTATCTGAAAAATAACCGCGTTGAAAATATCGTTTTTGACCGACCAGAGCATCGATCACTGGTCGGTAATATTTATTTTGGGACTGTGACAAAAGTATTGCCGGGGATGAATGCATTATTCATTGATATTGGAGAAGAGAAAAATGCGTATTTACACCGTGATGTACTTCCTTCCTATCTCTTATCTGCCGAAAAACAAAAGTCTGTCACCTCGTTTGCCCACCAAGGTGAAAAAATGCTCGTTCAGGTCGATAAGGATGCAACGGGGACGAAAGGTGCTCGCGTGACGGGAATTATTGAAATACAAGGGCCCAATCTCATCTACATGCCAAAAGGCCGCTATGTGGCGGTTTCTAAAAAAATCGCTGACGAAGGTCAAAAAGCAAAACTTCGCCGGAGCGGCAGTCGTTTGAAAACAGAGGAAGAGGGGATCATTTTCCGTACCTCATCGATAACGAGTACAGAAGATGAAATCCTTGCAGAACTAATGAACCTGCGCGAGAACCATCAAGAACTGTTGCTGAAAGTTGCCACGATGAAAAAACCAGGGATCATTTTTCAAAAAGATACCTTTATCGAAATGATTTTGGACCAAATAGCTAGAATGACTAGCGGGGAAGTAATCGTCGATGATTTAGCCCTAAAAAAGCTAGCCGAGGAAAAAAATGATCAGGTCAAATCTATTTACTACAATGGAAAAGAGAATATTTTTTCTGTACATAAAGTGGAACATGAAATTGATAAAGCCCTCAAGCGTATTGTCTGGCTTGATAATGGCGCTTACCTTATCTTTGACGAGACCGAAGCGTTAACGATTATCGATGTGAACACCGGGAAATTTTCCGGAAAGACCAATTATCAGGACACGGTATTAAAAACAAACCAGTTAGCCGCAAAAGAAGTGGTAAGGCAACTGCGTCTGCGCGATATTGGCGGAATTGTTCTCATTGATTTCATTGACATGACACGCGCTGAGGACAAGGAAACGATTCTCAAGCTGATTGAAACGGAATTAACTAAGGATCAAAAAAGAACAAAAATGATTGGCTTTACACCGCTAGGTATTCTACAACTGACGAGGAAAAGGACCAAGGTCACACTTTCTGAGGCACTTGAGGTGAAGTGCCCTGTTTGTGATGGAACGGGCCGAGTCCTTAGTCCAGAAACGGTTGGCTTTAGGCTTGAACGAGAGCTGCTAGAGCATCGAAATTCTGAATTTGAGGCAGTCTTGGTGGAAACAACTCAAGCGGTGAAAGAGGTGCTGTTAGGACTGAATGAAGCCCACCGGCAAGCATTAGAGGAGCTAATGCATATCAAACTATATTTTTCAGTTCAGCCTTCAGCCCGCCATTATTATCTTTTGAAGCAGTTCGGCAATGTGAGTGAGATCTCACAAAAAGTATTTGATTCCTAATCAAGTTCCTAAATATCTATTGACACTTTTGCCTATATTATGTTAGGATTTTAATGTTATGTTTGTAGCACCCGTGCTACAACCGCACAGAACAGGTAGTAAGCCTTTAGTATTTTGCTATAAGCGCCTGTGTATGGCGAGTCTGAGTCTATAAGGAGGTGCAGTTCATGTACGCAATTATCGAAACTGGCGGTAAACAATTGAAAGTTGAAGAAGGCCAAGCTATCTACATCGAAAAATTAGATGTTGAAGCTGGTGAAACAGTTACTTTTGACAAGGTTCTTTTCGTTGGCGGTGAAAGTGTAAAAGTAGGAAGCCCTGTTGTTGCAGGCGCTACAGTTACAGCTAAAGTTGAAAAACAAGGCCGTCAAAAGAAAATCATTGTTTTCAAGTACAAGGCGAAGAAAAACAACCGTAAGAAGCAAGGTCATCGTCAACCTTACACTAAAGTAATCATCGAAAAAATCAACGCGTAAGGTGTTGAATCATAGATGATTCAAATTACGATTAATCGTACAGAGTCCGGATTTATTCAATCATTCGAAATAAGTGGTCATGCATTTTTCGCCAATCGAGGCAAGGATATCGTCTGTGCAGGCGTATCTGCAGTATCCATTGGAGCAATCAACGCTGTGCACGCCCTAACAGGTGTCACGCCCGAGATTGAGCATGAGAGCGGCTTTCTCCGCTGTGTTGTACCGGAACATCTTTCGGAAGACATTTATGAGAAAGTACAACTTCTTCTAGAAGGTATGACTGTTTCATTGCGTACGATTGAAGAAGAATACGGAAAGCACATAAAGATTACCTTCAAAAAGTAGGAGGTGGAATAAATGTTATTAAAATTAGATCTTCAGTTGTTTGCATCTAAAAAAGGTGTAGGTTCTACAAGGAACGGTCGTGACTCACACGCTAAGCGTCTTGGTGCTAAGCGTGCAGACGGACAATTTGTATCTGGTGGTTCAATCCTATACCGTCAACGCGGTACAAAGATTTACCCAGGTGAAAACGTTGGCCGTGGAGGAGACGATACTCTTTTTGCAAAAGTTGACGGCGTTGTGAAATTTGAACGTTTCGGACGTGATCGCAAAAAAGTGAGCGTTTATCCAGTAGCTCAAGAAGCTTAAGGTAACTAGCGAAAACTCTAACCTGTTTGGTTAGAGTTTTCTTTTTGCTAACGAATTTTTCCTTCCATATATTCTTCAGGAAAACGACTTCGTAGATGCTTCTTTTTGCCTCTAATGATCTTTCATCACATAAAATTGCTTACTCAGGGTTATTTTTTTGATATACTATCAGCAAAATAGTGTTGTGACACTTAATGTGGGAGTGTACGTATGGAGAAAGAATGGGATATAGTTGAGGTGCTCCGGCATTGTCGACATGATTGGTTAAATAGGCTTCAGCTTATTAAGGGGAACTTGGATTTAAATCGAATCGACCGGGCAAAAGCGGTCATTGATGAAATTATCATTGAAGCACAGCATGAATCACGGCTAACAAATTTAAAAATACCTTTATTTGCCTCAATGCTGTTAAAAGCTAATTGGGAGAATCCTTCCTTTAAGCTTGAATATGAGGTCCTTCAAGATTCGGAATCCTTTCAAATTAATGAAGAACAGATCACAAAGTGGACTTGCCTTTTTTTTGAGTGTTTAAATGAGGCAATTGAAGCATTCCAAGAAAATCATTTATCAATATCAATTGATCCGCAATCAGAGGGAGTTCGTTTCTTTTTTGATTTTAGCGGGATAATAATAAAAAGTGAATTAATTGAAGCATTCCTTGCAGACCCCAAAATTCTACTGGATGTAGTGGTCAAGGAATTCTCAGAAAGAGAACTCGCAGTAGAAGTTTTTATTCCTATTCAAAAAAGATAGGCTAAAGCTGAGATATTTTTCGTGACAAAAGTTAATTCGATATGCAGACTGGAGGAATAAGATGTTTGTTGATCAAACGAAGATTTATGTAAAAGCCGGAGATGGCGGAAATGGTATGGTTGCGTTTCGTAAGGAAAAATATATACCAAAAGGCGGTCCAGCTGGCGGAGATGGCGGTAAAGGTGCCAATGTTGTTTTTGAAGTAAATGAGGGCTTGCGGACTTTAATGGATTTCCGTTATCAGCGTCACTTTAAAGCACCACGCGGCGAGCATGGCATGTCCAAAAACCAGCACGGTGCCGGTGCAAAGGATATGATTGTTAAGGTACCGCCTGGAACAGTGGTCATTGATGAAAAAACAAAGGAAGTCCTTGCTGATTTAGTCGAGAACGGACAGCAGGCGATTATTGCCCGCGGGGGCCGTGGCGGGCGAGGAAATTCACGGTTTGCAACCCCGGCCAATCCAGCACCAGAGCTATCTGAAAATGGAGAACCAGGCCAAGAACGTGAAGTCATTCTTGAATTGAAGCTGCTTGCTGATGTCGGATTAGTTGGATTCCCAAGTGTTGGTAAATCGACGCTATTATCGGTTGTATCATCGGCAAGACCGAAAATCGCCGAGTACCATTTTACCACAATTGTTCCGAATCTTGGTATGGTAGAAACGGAAGACGGCAGAAGCTTTGTTATGGCAGACCTTCCAGGTTTGATTGAAGGGGCAAGTGAAGGGGTTGGCCTCGGCCATCAATTCTTACGTCATATTGAACGGACAAGGGTTATTGTCCATGTGATTGATATGGCAGCGATGGAAGGCAGAGACCCATATGAGGACTACCTTACAATCAACAAGGAATTAAAAGAGTACAACCTGCGCTTGACAGAACGCCCACAAGTTATCGTTGCTAATAAGATGGATATGCCTGAAGCTGAGGAAAACTTGAAAAAGTTTAAGGAGCAGCTGGAAGAGGATTTTCCAATCTTCCCTATTTCAGCCGTAACAAGAAAAGGACTACGTGAGCTATTGTTTGCTGTAGCTGATAAGATCGAGGAAACACCAGAATTTCCACTTGAACATGAAGAAGAGGAAACAACGGGTGTCCATCGTGTTCTTTATAAGCACGAAGCAGAGCCGGAAGCATTTAGAATTACGAGAGAACCTGATGGGTCATTTGTTGTCTCGGGTGAAAAAACAGATAAGCTCTTTAAGATGACAGACTTCTCAAGAGAAGAATCCGTCCGCCGTTTTGCACGTCAACTTCGTGGTCTTGGTGTTGATGAAGCGTTAAGGGAACGGGGAGCAAAAGACGGGGATATTGTGAAATTAATGGAGTTTGAATTCGAGTTTATTGAGTAGAAGGAAAGGCCCTGAAGAGATCAAGGTAGGGTGATAAAAATGGAAAACGCTGATAAAAAATTTTACTTAGTGCGTGAAGATGTGTTGCCAGAAGCGATGAAAAAAACGCTTGATGTCAAGGAAATGCTTGAAAGAGGTAAGGCAGAATCAATTGCAGATGCAGTTCATAAAGCGGATTTAAGCAGAAGTGCCTTTTATAAATATAGAGATACTGTTTTTCCTTTCTCGTCCATTAAAAAGGAAAAGATTATCTCGCTTTTCTTTCACCTAGAAGATCGTTCAGGCACGCTATCAAAATTGCTCAGTGTTGTGGCCAATTCAGGCTGCAATATTGTTACCCTTCACCAAACGATTCCGTTGCAAGGCAGGGCGAATGTGACACTCTCATTAAACACTTCAAACATTACGATGGAAATAGATGAGTTACTTAAAGAACTAAGGAAACTCGAATTTGTAGAGAAGATAGAAGTGCTGGGAACAGGTGTGTAGGAGAAAAACTACAACCGGCTCTCAGCTTTCTTTTTAAAAAAATAAGGGGAGTGGGGAAATAGTGAAGGTTGGATATTTAGGACCAAAGGCTACATTCACAGAGTTAGCAGTGAAAAAGGTTTTTCAAGGATTTGAAATTGTGCCCTATCAGACGATTCCTGCAAGTGTCGATGCCATCGTAGATAAAGAAGTGGATCTTGCTGTCGTTCCAATTGAGAACGCTTTGGAAGGCTCTGTAAATATTACACTTGATTATTTAACACATGTTGTTCAGATCCCGATTATTGGTGAAATTACGTTACCCATTAAGCAGCATTTGATGGTTCATCCTGATAATATGGACAATTGGCGTGATGTGAGTAAGGTATACAGCCACTCCCATGCGATTGCCCAGTGCCATAAATTTTTACATAATCAATTAAAAGGAGTGCCGTTTGAGAGTGTGTCTTCCACTGCAGCAGCGGCGCAAATGGTAATGGAACAGCCTGACTTAAAAGCGGCCGCGATTGCGAATGAATTAGCGGCGAAAGAATATGGGTTGGCGATAGTCCAAAGAAACATCCATGATTTTGACCATAATCACACGCGGTTTGTGGTCCTAACAAAAGAGAATTTTGATTTCCAGGCCATGAGTGGTTCATCCCATTACAAAACGACACTGATGGTTACATTGCCTGAGGACGACCAAGCGGGAGCCCTTCATCAAGTGTTATCAGCGTTCGCCTGGAGAAAGTTAAACTTATCAAAAATTGAATCTCGGCCGATGAAAACTGGAATTGGCAATTACTTTTTCATTATTGATATCGAAATGGAATTTGATGAGGTATTGATACCTGGAGCAATGGCTGAGTTAGAGGCATTAGGCTGTAGTGTTAAATTATTAGGAAGCTATCCATCCGTTATGGTGAAATTGGATTAATAAATAAAGGACCCGAGAATTTCGGGTCCTTTATTGTTCTGTCTATCAAGGCTCTATTCAATCATAAAACCTTCTGCCTTAAGGGCTGCTTCGGCTTTATCTAAGACTTGGGTGCTTGAGGCTGAAATGGTATGAAGGTGGATTCCTTCCGTTAACTCAGATAATAAGGAAGCTTTGGTTTTTTGCATGTTTTCCAAGAATTGTTTAACTTCTTGGCGATTTGAAACCATAATCGATGCGGTCAAATCTCCGTAAACCGTGTGTTCAATTTTTACATCTTTCACTAACACACCATGGTCAACTAGCAGATTTAGCTCCCTTTCTGTGTCTTCCGGTAAATGTCTGCATGCGATTGTTCTTTCAAAGGAATAAGTGCTGGAGTTTTGCTTTAAATAAATATACCCTTGGCTGGTTGCAATAATGGGTTCATTTTTAGCCTTAAGAAGAGTGATATCCCCGACGATCACCTGTCTGCTTACATTGGTTCGATTGGCAAGTTCACTTCCTGT
Source organism: Bacillus sp. AFS031507 (assembly GCF_002584635.1). Lineage (NCBI taxonomy): Bacteria > Bacillati > Bacillota > Bacilli > Caryophanales > Bacillaceae > Bacillus > Bacillus sp. AFS031507. The sequence continues at coordinate 74,544 of NZ_NUOW01000030.1, read as the reverse complement.
CAGCGGGACAGGGCTATCTTTTAACTGTTGTAGAATTAAAGACCTCCTTTCCTCTCCCAATATTTTTTTTTGCTCGACCATATAATTCCTCCTATTTCTATTGCTGTTTACCTATTTTAGCACAGTTTAAATTTTTTATATAACGGAAACGGCCTTGAATGCATTCACGATTTTAACCATACTTTCCCCAAGTTGAATAACATCCTCCAAGCTAGTGGAATGGCCAAAAGAGATGCGGATAAACTCTTTAGCTTCTTCAGTCGTTAATCCTAGTGCCTGCGTGACTTTGGCCGGGGACTGCATGCCAATCTGACAGGCGCTGCCGGTTGAAATCGCAAACCCTAATCGATTGCATTCCAGCATCATCCATTGGCCCTCAATTCCGGAAATCCGAAGCCCGATAATACTAGCGAGCTGCGAACCTTGGCCACCTTGATAAATCTTCACTTGGTCCTTAATGGGCTCAAGCGAATCCATAAAAGCTTTCCGCAACAATTGATATTTATTATGATCCGCTTGCAAGTTTCCGGTTATTTTCTGTGCGGCGACTGTCATCGCGGCAATTGCAGGTACATTGACCGTGCCTGGGCGGAATCCTTTTTCATGAGAGGTCCCTGGAAAAAACGACTGCCATTTAATACGGGGATGAACATAGACGCCCCCAATCCCTTTGGGTCCATATATTTTATGCCCGGAAAAAGAAAAACTGCTGACATGCGGAGCAATTGATTTTAGATCCATTTTTCCAAAAGATTGAACAAAATCGCTGTGCAGATGAATATGGTGGGCCTGGCAAATTTTAGCGATTTCAGCGATTGGCTGGATCGTCCCAATCTCAGAATTAACATGCTGCAGGGTGATTAGTATGGTTTCTGGTGTAATCGACTTTTCAAGTTGTTCAAGATTGATCAAACCATTTGAATGTAACGGAAGCAATGTGATGTCATAGCCAGTTTCCTTTAGTCTGTTAAGGGCACCATGAACGGATGAATGTTCCGCCACACCTGCGATAATATGGTTTCCTTTCTTTTTTGGGGAGGATAACAAGGCTTCTATTGCTAAAAAATTCCCCTCAGATCCACCACTAGTGAAGAATATCCCATTTTTATCAACCCCAACTAGATTAGCCAGTTCTTCGCGGCAATTTTCAAGTAAGGCAGCTGATTGCCCTCCGATATCATGGAGGCTGCTGGAATTGCCAAAGTATTCAGTGGCAACTTTCAAATACACTTCGGCTGCTTCAGGGTCTAATGGAGTTGTTGCTGCAAAATCAAAATATTTCATCATACATCTCCAATACTCGAATTTTTTTGGTTGTGGTAAAGGTCATTGTTGATTTTAAAGTCCAGGTTGATCGAAGCGCCCTACGCTGCAATCAACAGCCAAGTTTAACACCGTGCATTTCTACTTTTCTATAAAAATACTTGTTTTTAGTTTAAATCTATGTAAATATATATGTCAAGACACCTGTTAGGTCAGGAGGATTATTTGATGACAAATAACGATGTATTAATTATTGGAAGTGGAATAGCCGCTTTACAGCTGGCTGTACAATTAAATAATGAATTGAATGTGAGAATTCTCACAAAGGGGAAATTACGAACGGCAAATTCGTATCTGGCCCAAGGTGGGATTGCGGCAGCGTTGGGTACAAATGACCACCCTTCTAAACATATTGTCGATACGCTGGAAGCGGGAAGATTTCACAACAATCAAGAGGCTGTTCAGCAAGTCATTAATGCCGCACCGGATCTGATCAAGAACATTGCTCGCCAAGGGGATATATTTGATAAAGATCCAACGGGGGAATTGTTTCTTGGGATGGAAGGGGCTCACAGCGAAAAGAGAATTGTACATGGCGGTGGCGATGCCACTGGCAAAAACGTCATGGAGTTTCTGATCAGTCAGCTCAAGCTTAAGAAAAATATCACGGTCGAAGAGAATGTCTTCGCCTATGAATTACTGCTAAATTCCGAACAGAAACGTTGTGTAGGTGTTAAAGCTAAAATATCAACAGGTGCGATTCAAAGGTTTTACGGCAATCATGTCATTATCGCGACAGGCGGCTGCGGACAACTATATACCTACACTTCTAACGCTAAAACAGTCAGCGGCGATGGAATTGCGATGGCTTATTTAGCCGGTGCTGATCTCGTTGATATGGAATTTATTCAATTTCACCCTACGCTTTTATCTATAAACGGTGAAACAAAGGGGTTAATTTCTGAAGCCGTTAGGGGAGAAGGGGCGACCCTTGTTACCGAGGATGGTACTCCTATTATGGAGGGTGTCCACCCCTTAAAAGATCTTGGCCCGAGGCATGTGGTCTCGCAACGGATCTATGAATTTATAAAAAAAGGCAAACAAATTTATTTGGATATAAGCAAAATTAAAGAATTTAGTAAAAGATTCCCTTCGATTACTTCTATTTGTGAGGACAATGGAATCCGTATCACGGATGGGAAAATCCCTGTCGCACCCGGAAGTCATTTTTTAATGGGAGGAATTAAAACCGATTTAATTGGACGATCTTCAATTGATGGGCTTTATGCGATCGGGGAAGCCTCCTGCACGGGATTGCACGGTGCGAATCGTTTAGCTAGTAATTCCTTATTAGAGGGATTATTTCAAGGGGAACAGTTGTCGAAATGGATCAATGAAGCGGGTGAAGAATCACAAGTTTTCGTGCAGGATTATTTTTATTATCCAACGAAGGAAGAAAAAATGAATTTGCCATCCATTGAAAAGATTAAAGCATTAATGATGGAACGGGTTGGAATTGTCCGAAATAAAGCAAATCTGAAAAAGCAGCAAGCTTGGGTTTCTCAATATAAGGCCGAAAAGATCCATTTAGATACTTGTTCAACACAAGACATGACCAAGGTTTTTATGCTGATCATCGCCAATCTAATCACAGAATCTGCATTGAAGCGGACAGAGAGTCGGGGCGGTCACTTCAGAAGTGATTATCCGAAAGAAGAAAATCACAGTTGGTTAAGGAAAACAATTATTCATAACTATAATCAGGGAATGGAGAAGTCCAATGAACACATTGAAACTGCGCTCGCAACTTGAGAAATTTTTTATGGAAGATATCGGGGAACAGGATATTACGACCGATCTAATCTTTGGTGATGATACAAATGGGGAAATTGTTTTTCTTTCAAAAGATGATGGTGTTTTTTGTGGAGAAGAAATTATCAAAACCGGATTTCAGCTGTTAAATAACGAAATTTCAACTCAAGTGTTTGTGAAGGATGGTCAAGCAATCAAATACGGCGATAAGTTAGCACATGTCTCTGGAAAAATAGCTGATTTATTAAAAGGGGAAAGAGTCATCCTTAATCTTATCCAACGGATGAGCGGGATTGCTACCTTAACTCGTCAAACAGTTACCACCCTTGATAGTGGACATACAAAAATTTGTGATACACGGAAAACTACGCCGGGACTCCGAATGCTTGAAAAATACGCTGTTCGCACTGGGGGCGGTTTTAATCACCGTTTTGGATTATACGATGGGGTCATGATTAAAGACAACCACATTTCGTTTGCCGGCTCGATTACCAAGGCGGTAGAAGCGATTCGCAAAAATGCCGGTCATATGGTGAAGGTTGAAGTGGAAACGGAGTCGGAAGCACAAGTGATTGAAGCCGTAAATGCAGGGGCGGATGTCATCATGTTTGATAATCGGACCCCTGACGAAATTAAGGAATTGATAAAATTAGTCCCAGCTAACATCATTACCGAAGCCTCAGGCGGAATCCAATTAGCCAATATTGCTGATTTTCGGGATACAGGTGTAGATTATATCTCACTTGGATACTTAACTCATTCATATAAAGCACTCGACATAAGTGTAAAAGTACTTTGGAATAAGGGAGATGAGTAAAATGAATATTTTGGCTACATTACAAAAAAATATCATGATTCCTGAAAAATACAAGCAAATGACGAGAGAAGAACTCGAAAACCGTGTGATTGAGGTAAAGAAACAGCTCGGTTCACGTCTGTTTATTCCAGGTCATCATTATCAAAAAGACGAAGTGGTTCAGTTTGCTGATGCGACAGGTGATTCCCTGCAACTTGCACAATTATCAGCTGAAAATACAGAAGCTGAATTTATTGTTTTCTGTGGTGTACATTTCATGGCAGAAACAGCAGATATATTAACAAGTGAAAAGCAAAGGGTGATCTTGCCTGATATGCGCGCAGGTTGTTCGATGGCTGATATGGCGGATATCCAGCAAACAGAAAGAGCATGGGAATCGCTTCAGGAAATATTCGGAGACACGATTCTTCCATTAACATATGTCAATTCAACCGCAGCAATTAAATCATTTGTTGGTGCACATGGCGGGGCTACGGTCACTTCCTCCAATGCAGAGACGATGGTTAAGTGGGCATTTGAAATGAAAGAACGGATTTTATTTTTACCAGATCAGCATTTAGGCAGAAATACTGCCGCTGATTTAGGCGTAGGTTTAGACGAAATGGCGATTTGGAATCCAATTAATCATGTCCTGGAATACGAAGGTGATTTTTCAAAAATTAAAGTAATCCTTTGGAAAGGGCATTGCTCGGTTCATGAGAATTTCACTGTCCAAAATGTTAGCGATACACGCAGTCAATATCCTGATATGAAAATTATCGTTCATCCGGAATGCCGCCGTGAGGTAGTGGAGTTAGCGGATATGGCCGGATCAACAAGTTATATTATCAAAGCGATTGAAAGTGCTGAGCCCGGAACAGCTTGGGCGATTGGAACGGAGATGAATCTTGTCAATCGCTTAATAAAAAATCACCCTGATAAAAAGATCATCTCGTTAAATCCGCATATGTGTCCGTGTCTAACCATGAACCGAATTGATCTGCCGCATTTAGTTTGGAGCCTAGATACACTAGAAGAGACAAATAATATTATTAAAGTAAGTCCTGAGATTGCTGAAAATGCAAAATTAGCGCTTGAACGGATGTTAAAAAATTCATAATAAATGTTAAAAAAGATGCAATTTACCTGATTGCATCTTTTTTATATTTTAGGGGGGATTCATATTCTTTTGAAAAATAGCATAAGTTTTTGTGAAGAAGGATAGCACTTTGCCCATTTTCACATAGACTATATGGACTTATGCCATAGGAGGGGAAATCAGAGTGAAGATCCATATCGTACAGAAAGGGGATACTCTTTGGAAGATTGCCAAGAAGTACGGCGTGAATTTTGAAGAGCTGAAAAAGATGAATTCACAGCTCAGCAACCCTGATATGATTATGCCCGGTATGAAATTAAAGGTCCCAACTTCAGGTGGAACGATAAAAAAGGAAGCACCGATGGGAACAAAACCAGGTACAACAATCAACTTAGGAGTTAAGAAAGAAAAGCCGCTTGCTGAGCAACCGTTAGTCAAAGAGAAACCCGTAAAAGAAGCACCGATTAAGGCAGCACCAATCAAGGAAGCTCCCATCAAGGAGGCACCGATAAAAGCAGCACCAATTAAAGAAGCACCAATTAAGGAAGCACCAATTATTAAAGAAGTACCAAAAGTACCTTATACTCCAAAAATGCCTCTACAAATAGTCCCAGAAATAGATATCAACAATTATTACATGATGAACATGCAAAATATGACTGTTCAACAGCCGCCTAAACCTGCCAATATACTTCCTGAGATAAAAGAAGTACCAAAAAAAGAAGTGCCAATCAAAGAAGTACCAAAAAAAGAAATGCCAATCAAAGAAGTATCAATCAAAGAAGTACCAATAAAAGAGACTCCAATAAAAGAGAATATTGTTTATGCTCCACCACCAGTCATGGAAGCACCTGTAGAAGTGGCACCGCAACAAGATTATTGTGTACCAGTTACGCCAGTTATGCCTGGCCCAGGATTCTGTCCACCATTTGGAGCTGGTTTCCCGATGGAAATGAACCCATTCATGCCTTACCCGCAAATGCAAGGTGGGGGTATGCCGATGCCAATGCCTTACTCGCAAATGCAAGATGGTGGTATGTCGATGCCAATGCCTTATCAACAAATGCAAGATGGTGGTATGTCGATGCCAATGCAGCCAAGTGGATATCCTGGTAATGCTCCGTCAGTTGCAGGTGCATCGTTTGTAGCGCCGCCGTTCCATGATGAATCATCATCCTTTATGCCGCAGCTGCCTGTTATGAACCCAGCGTATAACCCGAGCGCAGTAATGGGTGCGCAATCACCACAGCAGCCAATGGGTTACTCTTCAATGGCCCCAGCAGGATATGGTCAAATGCCACAAGGTTTTGGCCAACAAATGCCAGCAGGTTTTGGCCAACAAATGCCAGGAGGATATGGTCAAACGCCAGCGGGCTATGACCATCAAATGCAAGGAGGATATGGTCAAATGCCAGCAGGATATGGCCAACAAATGCCAGGAGGATATGGTCAAATGCCAGCGGGATATGGCCAGCAAACGCCAGGGGGATATGGTCAAATGCCAGCGGGCTTTGGTCAAATTGAAGCGGGCTTTGGTCAGCAAATGCCAGCAGGATACGGTCAAATGCCAGCAAGGTATGACCAACAAGTGCCAAGAGGATATGGTCAAATGCCAGCGGGCTATGACCAGCAAATGCCAGGAGGATATGGCCAAATGCCAACAGGTTATCCAATGGAAAGCCCTTCAGGATTCGAGACACCACAAAACCCAACTGACTTTGTTCGACCTCCGGTAATGCATGGAGACCTGTTCGGAAATCCAGCAATGGCTAATCCGTATGGAATGGGCGCACCATATGGCCAAATGCCATATGGATACCCGCAGATGGGTGATCCAATGAGTGCACCTGCAGGCTTTGGAACACCAGAAATGGCGGGACCAAGTCCATTCATGCAGCAGCCAAATCCAACGCAGGGGTTACCAGTAGGAACCGGAGCGCTGGGGGATTGCGGCTGTGGAGCTTCACCAGCTGGAATACCTGGACCAGAAGCCACACCGCAGCCGGCAGCCATGCCACCGAACTTTGTACCGCCTACGCCGCCAATCTATAGCGCACCATATACAGGACCTGTTAATGCTGCACAGCCTCCTTATATGAATCCATATGGTATGGGTCCGGTTGGAACAAGTCCTTACGGTATGCCGGGTTACCAAGATGAGAGCCTTTAATACAGCAAATAATAAAAAGGGAGACGATGATTATTTTGATCGTCTCCTCTCTTATTTTCAATCACAGTTCTATGATAGAATCCTTCAGATGATTCCGATTCGAAAATCCGTTATTTTTTTAAGAACAGATAAAAATGATTATGTCATAAAAGGGTATCATACCAACAGTAGACTTAGACTCCAAGAAGCCTTTACAGCAACATTGAAAAAAGAAGGATTTAAAAAGACATATTTGTTTTTAACATCCCCAGTGAGAGACCAGCTTTTTTTTGAGGGAACTTACTTCGGATGTATGGAGTACATTCCGCCGAATAAAAACGTATTTTCTTTTCATACTCATAAAAATCGCCAAGAAGGAATGGAGTTATTAGAGCAATTTCACCAAACCACAGCTTCGTTTGAATCACGCTATCGAACCTTACTGCCAAAAGGGCACCTTATTGAAAAATGGACTGAAAGGTTAAATGTTTTCTCCAATAATCTTCCCTATCTTGGGTATTTTATCAATGAACCCTTCATCTCGGAAATGTTGTCTTGGGCAAACTGGTCACTTGAAGGTATGGAAAATAATCGTGTTTTTTTTCAAAAAGAACCAACCGTCATATTGCATGGGGATGTAGCCAATCATAACTTTTTAAGGGATACAGAGGGGCAGTTACATCTCATTGATTTCGATTTAATTAGTATCGGACCCGCATCATTTGATTATTTACAATATGCAAACCGGATTTTGCCTTTTATCGATTGGTCATTTGAAAGACTGTCGAGCCTTAAACAAATTAAGAAATACTTACACGAAGAGGCTTTTATATTTGCCTTAGCCTATCCCGCTGATATTTTTCGGGAATGGAATCGAATGATCCGTGAAAAATCGTACACAGATCATACAAAATATAAACAGGTAATGGACTTAACCATTAGTCAGTTTTATGCAAGAAAAAAGTTTATTGACCACTTAAAGGAGTTATTGGACTGAGCAGCTTTGGAATTTTCCGTCTGAATGAAATCCCCCCGAAAATAACACCCTATTAATGAGCATGTTAAGCTCATGCTCAGGATGTTAATGGAGGGGGTTTTTCGCTTGAACAAGAAGCAGTGGATGATTCCTCTTTCAGCCGCATTGATGTTGGGGCTGGCTGGATGTGCAAATGATAATAATCGTGCGGGTGTTAACAAGAACTCGTTAAGGCCGGTTGGATATTATTCCAATGAAAACCACCCAACTTCAGATAACGATTTATTTAGAGATGATGACGGGGCAATAACGGAAATGATGGACCATTCTCTTGGGGATGAGGATCAAGTTACAAATGAAAACAGAAGAAGGCAGCTTCAATTAAGAGACGAAAATGGAAATCCAAAGAATCCATCATCACCTTTAGCTTCCAAAGACCGTAATTTTTTCCAACGCGATAATCGTTTTAGTACAAGCGATATGAACTATCACGGTCATCTGAATGTAAAAAATGGAAATGCCGGGGTTGTTACGGACCCTGACTTCCAGGATAATTTTACTAATAAAGTCAGAAACAAAGTAGAAGCGATTCCAAATGTACAGACCGTAAGATCCGTCGCTTATGGAAATACTGTCATTGTTTCAGTGGTGTTAAATGATCAAGATAAAGCCTCTGCTACAAAAAGTGCAATTAAAAGAGCTGTGAGGCCCTATGCAAACGGAAGAACGGTAAAGGTCATAACCGATGAAGGAACCCTTGGCCGCGACCGCAATTTCAACAAAGATAGTCAGCGCGAAAAGGGCGGAAGGTAATTCCTTCCGCGGTAGAGGGCAAAGCTTTCGAGCTTTGCCTTCTATCAGGAAGGTAATGCCTGGAGAGGGCAAAGCTTACGAGCTTTGCCCTTTTAATATTGAATGAAGGATAAAAAGGCAAAATAAGGCTAAACTAGTACTGGAAAGATTGTTCAATTTTTAACAATAAGAGGTGAGTAGCATGAGGTTTAAGTGGATGGCATGGTATCGGTATAGTCTCGCCGGATTCGCTGTTCTTCTCTTCATGTTTATTTTTAATGCCAAAGGAATGACCATTATCGCCGCTGCTTCACAAAATGATACCCAGAAAAAGACTGAACCTTTACACATGACCGTTATTTTGGAAAAGGTCTATTTAGATGGAGAAATAAGTCAAGAAGTAGTCCACGAGACTTGCTGGTCTGCCGAGAATTTCTGGGCGAAATATGACCAATGGCAGCTGACTGATATCGATGAATCGACAATGGTATTTCGGAAACAGGTCAATGACATATCACCATTGCTTAAAGCAAATGGATTTTTTGGGATAACAGAAGATAATGTATTGAGCATTTTTAATGGAAGACCGGACCAATTGAGAATTATTCAATCATTTTTTCAAATAGATATTAAGAAGTTGGAAAGTACGAAGCAAGAAGAACTTCTTCAAGGCATACCAATCAAAACAAAAGATCGATATGTTGAAGTTTTAGAGACATTTAAGCCTTATTCTTTAAAAAAAGAATAGTAATATCACCGAATCAGACTGATGCCGCCACTTCAGCCTGGTTTTTTTTTGAATTCTCCTTGTTCGAGTCGTAATTTTGTGAATCTAAATGATTTATTAGCGGAAAATAGAGTTTAATGGGCGAATTTTGAGGTTTAATGGGCGAATGCCGCAATCCAATGGGCGAATTTTGAGGTTTTATGAGCGAATTTCGTCGTTCAATGAGCGAATCCCGAATTCCGAATAGTTTGATGTTTCGTCTACCAGCCTATTTTCTACAACTAACCTAAAATTGTATGATAGAATGAAATACAGTGAAAAACTAGGGGAGAGAATGTAGTGTACGAATTTATAAAAGGGACCGTCGATTTTGTCGGACCAGAATATATAGTTGTCGAGAACAGCGGCATTGGCTATCAAATATCTACACCCAATCCGTTTATTTATGCTAGTAAAATGGAAACAATGGTAACCGTCTATACCTACCACTACGTTCGTGAGGATGTAATGGCCCTGTACGGTTTCGAAACAAGAGAAGAGAAAAAGCTTTTTACAAAATTACTAAATGTATCAGGAATCGGTCCAAAAGGGGCGTTGGCCATCCTTGCTTCCGGTGAAGTACAACAGGTGGTTACCGCCGTTGAAAACGAAGATGAAAGCTTCCTAGTCAAATTCCCCGGGGTTGGCAAAAAAACAGCCCGGCAAATGATATTGGACCTAAAAGGAAAATTGCAGGATATCGTTCCCGACTATTTCCCCAATTTATTTAATACCGACCAACTTCACTTACATACACAAGCAAACAACTCGAACTTGGAAGAAGCCATTCTTGCTCTGAAAGCATTGGGGTATTCCGAAAAAGAAATCAAAAAGATTTCACCTGAGTTAAGAAAGGAACAAATGTCAACGGACCAATACATTAAGAAAGCCCTTCAGCGGCTTTTAAAATAGGTGATGATTCATGGATGACCGAATTATTTCGAATGAAGTCAATGAGAGTGAAATCAGCATAGAACAAAGCCTTAGGCCGCAAACCTTAAGACAATACATCGGACAGGATCAAGTAAAGGAAAATCTTGATATTTATATTAAGGCAGCAAAAATGCGTAAGGAAACGTTAGACCATGTGCTCCTTTATGGTCCGCCCGGATTAGGGAAAACAACACTCGCTGTCATTATCGCCAATGAAATGGGCGTGAACATCCGCACCACTTCAGGACCTGCGATTGAAAGGCCTGGTGATTTAGCTGCGATTCTTACCGCACTCGAACCTGGGGACGTTTTATTTATTGATGAAATTCATCGCCTGCAAAGGACGATTGAAGAGGTACTTTACCCAGCGATGGAAGATTTTTGTCTTGATATTGTCATTGGTAAAGGCCCAAGTGCGAGATCAGTCCGCCTCGAACTCCCACCCTTTACGCTTGTTGGAGCGACAACAAGGGCAGGCTCCCTATCAGCTCCTTTAAGAGACCGGTTTGGAGTTTTAAGCCGACTCGAGTATTATAAGGAAGATCAATTAAAAAATATTGTCCTGCGAACAGCGGAAGTGTTCGGTACCGAAATCGATGACCTCTCAGCATCAGAAATAGCCAGGAGATCACGAGGGACGCCGAGAATTGCGAATCGTCTTCTACGCCGGGTTAGAGATTTTGCCCAAGTAAGAGGGAATGGGACGATTGAGCTGGCCCTAGCGCGAGAAGCACTCGAACTCCTCCAAGTAGATCGACTTGGTTTAGACCATATCGACCATAAACTGCTGAAGGGCATTATCGAGAGATTCCGCGGCGGCCCTGTCGGACTTGACACTATTGCCGCATCGATTGGGGAAGAAGCCGAAACGATTGAAGATGTGTATGAACCTTATTTATTACAAATTGGCTTTTTGCAAAGAACTCCACGGGGCAGGGTGGTAACCCCATTGGTCTATCACCATTTTGGGATGGATTCGCCTGCCACTGATTGATTATTAAATAAAGATTAGGGTGTCATAATATGAAGGTAGATTTGTTTGATTTTCATTTGCCTGAGGAATTAATTGCACAGGTTCCGCTTCATAATCGGACGGATAGCAGATTAATGGTCCTAGATAAGGAATCAGGCGAAATAAAGCATGAAGTTTTTAAAAATGTTATCGACTATTTGCGTGAAGGAGATTGCCTTGTTTTAAATGATACCAAGGTACTACCAGCACGTCTTTTTGGCGTCAAAAAAGATACAGGTGCAAAAATAGAAGTCTTACTCTTGAAGCAGCTGGAAGGTGATCAATGGGAGACACTTATCAAGCCTGCAAAAAGAGTAAAAGAAGGAACGGAAATAGATTTCGGTGATGGCCTTCTTACGGCCGTTTGCACAGGGACCTCGGACCATGGCGGGAGAATATTAGATTTTAAATATGAGGGTATTTTTTATGAGGTCCTTGACCAATTAGGTGAAATGCCGCTTCCTCCCTACATAAAAGAGCAGCTCGAGGACCGGGATAGGTATCAGACCGTGTTTGCCCGTGAACCTGGTTCAGCCGCGGCACCAACGGCAGGGCTTCATTTTACAGACAGCTTATTAGAAGAGATTAAAGAAAAAGGTGTTCATATCGCCTTTATTACCCTTCATGTAGGGCTCGGAACCTTCCGTCCTGTAAGTGTAGATGATGTATTGGAACACGATATGCACTCCGAATTTTATATCGTCACAGAGGGGACAGCACGTTTGCTTAACGAGGTACGCAGCAATGGGGGCAGAATTATTACCGTTGGGACTACCTCAACACGAACCCTTGAAACGATTGCCTCCGCAAATGATGGACGTTTTATCGAGGGCAGCGGCTGGACCAATATTTTTATTTACCCAGGGTACGAATTTAAAGCAATTGATGGCATGATAACGAACTTTCATTTGCCAAAATCAACCCTGATTATGCTCGTCAGCGCGTTAGCAGGCAGAGAACATGTTTTACATGCTTATCAAACTGCCGTTACAGAGCGGTATCGTTTTTTTAGCTTTGGCGATGCAATGTTCATCATCTAAGAGGTACATAAGGAAGGAGAATAAAATTTGACTGCGATTCGTTATGAATTAATCAAGACATGTAAACAAACGGGGGCCAGGCTTGGCAGAGTCCATACCCCGCACGGTTCGTTTGATACCCCTGCATTTATGCCGGTAGGAACGCTGGCAACTGTGAAAACAATGTCCCCCGAAGATTTAAAAGAAATGGGAGCGGGGATCATTTTAAGTAATACCTATCACCTGTGGCTCAGGCCGGGGCACGAAATCATCAGAGAAGCAGGCGGACTACATAAATTTATGAACTGGGACCGAGCCATCCTTACAGATTCGGGCGGATTCCAGGTTTTTAGTTTAAGTGAATTCCGTAAAATCGAAGAAGAGGGAGTCCATTTCCGTAACCATATGAGTGGTGAAAAATTATTTTTATCACCAGAAAAGGCGATGGAAATTCAAAATGCCCTTGGTTCCGATATTATGATGGCCTTTGATGAATGCCCTCCATACCCGGCAACATATGAGTATATGCAGAAGTCTGTCGAAAGAACATCACGATGGGCGGAGCGCTGTTTAAATGCACATGGCCGTCCCAATGACCAAGGCTTATTTGGAATCGTCCAAGGGGGAGAATATGAGGAGCTTCGCAAGCAGAGTGCGAAAGATCTTGTTTCGTTAGACTTCCCTGGCTATGCGGTTGGTGGTTTGTCAGTGGGTGAGCCAAAGGACATTATGAATCGCATGCTTGAACACACGACACCACTTTTACCTACAAATAAACCAAGGTATTTAATGGGTGTAGGATCACCTGATTCATTAATCGATGGCTCAATCCGCGGAATTGATATGTTCGACTGTGTGCTGCCTACACGAATTGCCAGAAATGGTACATTGATGACAAGCACTGGCCGACTTGTTGTAAAAAATGCACAATTTACGAGAGATTTTGGCCCGCTAGATGAAAATTGCGATTGCTATACCTGCCGAAATTATAGCCGTGCATACATTCGTCACTTAATTAAATGTGACGAAACATTTGGAATTCGTTTAACGTCTTACCATAATCTCTATTTTCTGTTAAGATTAATGGAGAAAGTCAGACAAGCCATCATGGAAGACAGGCTTGGTGATTTTAGAGAAGAATTTTTTGAGCAATATGGTTTTAACAAACCGAATGCGAAAAATTTCTAATAGATGATTTTTGAAAGGAGGGAAACAAGATGTCAGGAGGAATTGGTACCATAGTTCCATTAATATTAATGTTTGTGTTATTTTATTTCCTATTAATTCGCCCGCAGCAAAAGCGCCAGAAAGCGGTACAGAGAATGCAAAGTGATTTAAAAAAGGGTGATAAAGTAGTCACGATTGGTGGATTACATGGTTTTATAGATTCAATTGATGAGAATAAAGCCGTAATTAAATGTGGTGACGGAAGCCGTCTTACATTTGACCGTAATGCCATTCGCGAAGTCACTGCGGATGCAAGTGAAGGAAGCGTCAATCTAACGAAATAGGAACAAACGAAAAGGAAGCCGTCCTGTATGGCTTCCTTTTTTAATTGTCTAGCTCCAGCGCTTCCGCTTTTCGATGCTAAGCGGATCTCCGTGAATTGTTGGTAGAAATGTTTACCCCTAAAATTCCACCCATCATCGCAATTAAGGTATAGCAAGTATGATAAATTACTTGTTCGGCGTTAAATAGGCGATCATATCCTAAGTATTGGAATAAAAAAACAACGATCGAGTAGATAAGCCCAGTTAGTCCGCCAATAAGCCAACCCTTTTCTTTTCTTTTCCCGCCAGATAGAAAACCGCCTCCGAATAGCCCGATGAATGATAATGCCGTGATGACATATTGTAGTGATACTTCACGTGCAGACGTAAACTTGAGAATAAAAGCAAAAATAATGCTGCATATCACGGCAAAAACAAGAATAAAAATTAATCCGTACAAAATGGAAACACGAAAGCTTTTCGGTTCTATTTTAACTCTCCCCCTTCAGTTGCCTTCAGGCTGGCAAATTATCCTTAAAAATCAGTACTGCCAGACCCTAGATACATGTTTCTTTCCTAGTACAAGCGTATTCGTAAAAGGAGAAAAGTAGAATATATTTTCTTTAATTTTCTGCTATGAAGAGTGGGCTGGTATTTTATTCCGCTAATTTTTTATCCATTTCGGCAAACAATATCGTTGAACGTAAAAAAAGGGGCGACGGTTGTGGAGGATTATTTAACGATTGTATTTCGAACGCTTTTATTATATGCAGTTATCCTAGTCATTTTTCGAGTCATGGGGAAAAGGGAAATTGGGGAATTAAGCATTTTAGATCTAGTTGTTTTTATTATGATTGGTGAGATGGCAGTTGTGGCCATCGAAAGAGTTCATACACCTTTGTTCCATACGTTGGTTCCAATGGTGTTGCTCATGCTGATTCAAATTACCTTAGCGATTTTTTCGTTGAAAAGTAAAAAATTTCGTAATCTGATTGATGGGCAGCCAAGCATTATTATTAATAGGGGGAAAATAGATGAGAACGCAATGCGGAAGCAGCGGTACAATTTTGATGATTTAATGACCCAGCTTCGAGAAAAGAACATTCGCAGTATTGCTGACGTGGAATTTGCGATATTAGAATCCTCTGGAAGTTTGTCCGTCATTGAAAAATTAAAGAATAATAATAATGAACCTGAGCTAGGCGATATAACCATCCCTTTAATCCTAGATGGAAACATTGAAGAAGAAAATTTGAAAAGAATTAACAAAACAAATCTCTGGCTTCGGCAGGAATTGAAAAAACAGGGCTATCGCGATGTGAAGAAGATTTCTTTTTGCAGTTATGAAAATGGGAAATTCTTTATTGATCTACAAGATGAATGAACAAAAGACACGCTAAGAATGCGTGTCTTATTTGTAAAGAAAGTAATTAGGCAAACAAGTTTCGAAGCCAGGGAATACGTTTTAGCTCTTCCTTTTTAATAAGCCCTAACAAAATAATCATGACCAAATAGGAAATGGACATGGCCATTAACGAAAATATAACTTTAATGGTTAACGGTTCAGTTAGGAAGGTGTTCTCAAATAACCAATAGCCTAACCAGCCTGTAACTCCCATGACTAGAAATCCCTTCAGATAATCGCGAACGTAAAATGAGAAGGAAATCTTTTTTAACACCGTTGCAAAATGAAGAACAGTGACTAATACAAAGCCAACGATAATTCCTAATGCCACCCCGTTAATTCCAAATGAGGCTTGCGAAGCCAGTAAAAAAATCACAGCTGTCTTAACGATGGCACCAATAAGACTATTAATCATCGCTGCTCGTGCAAGATTCAATGCTTGTAACACAGCTTGTAACGGTCCTTGATAGTAATAGAATAAAAAGAAGGGAGCCATCAATCTAATAAAATAAGAGCCCTTCGCTGAGCCATACATGAGTTCCATCAATGGGTTAGCCAGCACATATAGAACGACAACGGCCAGTCCACCCGATAAAAAGGCAAAGCGTAATGCTTGCTGTAATCGGTATTCAATCAATTTTTTGTTGTTCTGCGTATTGGCTTCGCTAATCGCTGGCACAAGTGATGTTGCTAAAGAAAAGGTGATGAAAGACGGTAACATTAACAGGGGCATCGCAAAACCAGTTAAGGCACCATATTGTTTGGTAGCTTCTACAGTGATGACACCAGCAAGGGCTAAGCTATGGACGACAACTATTGGTTCAAAGAACCATGCCACAGATCCAATCATTCTGCTCCCCATTGTCGGTAAAGCGATATCCATGAGTTCTTTGAAGGTTTGTTTCCCGCTGTGGACAAATTGAAAGAAATTTTTCCTAAGCTTAAAACGTTTTTTTAATTTAAAGGCAGTCATTAAGTAGATGAGTGAGACAAGTTCGCCGATTACTGAGGAAACCATTGCTGCTGCGGCGGCATATTCAATTCCATAAGGAAGGAACGCTTTTGTCATCACAGCAATCAAAGAAATTCTCACAAATTGTTCTAAAATTTGTGAGATTGCCGAGGGACGCATGTTTTGTCTGCCTTGAAAGTAGCCCCGAAGCACAGAGGAAATCGCAATTACTGGAACCACAGGAGCTATTGCAATTAAAGGATAAAAGGTTCTTGGGTCAGTAAACAATGTTTTTGATAGAATGGGTGCAAGTAAGATTAGCGCTGGCGTAAATATAAGTGATAAAGAAATAGTCGTCGCTAAGGATACAACAAGAATTTTTTTAATTTCTGCAAAATTTCCTTTTGCTTCTGCCTCCGCGACATTTTTTGAAATAGCAACAGGGAGCCCTAACTGTGTAAGCGTCACTACAAGGATGAATGTAGGAAACGCCATCATGTATAAGCCAACACCTTCTTCCCCAATACTCCTTGCTATTACAATCCGATTAATAAAACCAAGGACTCTTGTAACAAGACCTGCGATTAATAGGATAAAAGTCCCCTTTAAAAACTTCGACATGCGGATTCCCACCTTCTCAAATAAGAAGAATTCATATACAATTATCTATATGCCTAATGGTGGACAAAGCATGACAAGTAGTAAAAGCTTTTTGAAAAGTTCAATTCAGGTGGGAGAGCTCCCAAGGAGGCAGTCATAATGGATAATAGTCACAGATTCGAACATTTTCGCACCCAGGTCCAACCAGCAGTAGCAAGTAAACTCACGGAGTTTCAATTGCTAGGGATTGATTCTGTAACGGAGAAGGAACTTTGGGATTTTTTAATTAAGAAAAAGTGGAAAAAGGTAAAGGAAGAAATGAAACTGTACGAAATTATCCAAGAAATCCTGTCTGTTAAGGCGAGCGATTATCTCAGCTTCGCGACGATTGAGGCATATAAAACGACCGAATTCTCATTTGATAATGAAGATGAATTGAAAGAGCTTTTAAAATGAAAATGCCTTATGAATTCATATTATTGTAAATTGACAGCCAATCTAACTTCTTTCATAATGAAGGAAGTGACTTTTTGGTAATTTATATAAGGATTATACGGAACAGTGCTAATGCACATGCACTAAGGAGGAACAATACATAATGGTAAAGCGCAGTAGAATTGTTGCTTTTTTTCTTGTCGTTCTAATTATAGGAAGCACAATGGGAGCAACAACAAAGAACATCTTAAACAATATGAAGCTAGGACTAGACCTTCAAGGTGGATTTGAAGTTTTGTACGATGTTAAGGAAGCGAAAAAAGGTCAAAAAATTGACAAAGAGGTTTTGGCTAGCACCGCTGAGGCACTCGACAAGCGGATCAATGTCCTTGGGGTAAGTGAACCTAGTATTCAAATTGAAGGAAAGAACCGGATTCGTGTGCAGCTTGCTGGGGTAACAGACCAGAATAAAGCTCGCGAAATCTTATCTACTCAAGCAAATCTAACCTTCCGTGATGCTAATGACCGTCTGATGATGGATGGTTCTGACCTAAAACAAGGCGGAGCTAAGCAAACTTTTGATGAAAATGGTGCACCAAGCGTTTCTTTAACATTAAAAAGTGCCGATAAATTCCGCAAGGTGTCCGAAGAAATTATGAAAATGGCACCAAACAATGTTCTTGTTATTTGGCTGGATTTTGAAGAAGGAAAAGACTCATTTAAAGAGGAAGTAACAAAAGAGAACCCTAAATTTTTATCAGCCCCAACAGTAAAGCAAATATTTAATCAAAATACAGTTTCGATTGTTGGCAGTTTTACTGCAAAAGAATCTCAAACCTTGGCTTCGCTTTTAAATGCAGGCTCCTTACCGGTTAAGTTAAAAGAGGTGTACTCAACTTCCGTCGGAGCTAAGTTCGGGGAACAAGCATTACATGATACGGTCTTAGCTGGGATCATTGGTGTTGTAATCATATATCTTTTCATGCTTTTCTATTACCGTTTTCCAGGTTTCATTGCTACTGTTACGTTATCAATTTATATATTTCTCGTCTTATTAATTTTTGATTGGATGAATGGGGTTCTGACCTTGCCGGGAATTGCCGCGATTATTCTCGGAATCGGTATGGCCGTCGACGCCAACATTATTACTTATGAACGGATTAGAGAAGAACTAAAGGTAGGTAGAAGCATTAAATCAGCGTTCCAAGCTGGTGAGCAGCATGCCTTTACAGCTATTCTTGACGCCAACTTAACAACAATCTTAACAGCTTGTGTTTTATTCTTTTACGGGACAAGCTCAGTAAAAGGGTTTGCGACAATGTTAATAGTGAGTGTCCTGATGAGCTTCCTCACGAATGTATACGGTGCAAGGTTATTGCTAGGGCTATGGGTCCAAAGCGGTTTATTAAATAATAAACCTGGTTGGTTTTCAGTACGCAAGTCCCAAATTAAATCTATTAACGATAATGTAGATACAATCGATCTTCCGACTCGATTTGATAAAATTGATTTTGTTAAACTTAGGAATAAAGTATTCATCCTATCCGGAGTTCTCCTTGTTGCCGGTGTAATCATTCTCGCTATTTTCCGTATGAATTTAGGAATTGATTTTTCAAGCGGAACACGTGTAGAGGTTCAATCAAGAACACCTTTAACCACTACCCAGGTGGAAAGTGCTTTTAACAAACTTCATTTAACTCCAGATGATGTCGTCATTTCTGGTGATAAAAAGCAAATTGGTGCCGTCCGAATGATTGGGGTACTGTCAAAAGATGAAATTTCAACTTTAAAAGCAGATTTTAAAAAGCAATTTGGCTATGAGCCGAATGTTAGCACCGTTTCTCCGACGATTGGAAAAGAACTAGCGAAAAATGCCTTTTTTGCAGTCTTGATTGCATCAATTGGTATCATTCTCTACGTTTCGATTCGGTTTGAAGCATATATGGCTATCGCCGCGATTGCTGCCATCCTTCATGATGCATTTTTCATGATTGCTATTTTTAGTATTACAAGACTTGAAGTAGATTTAAACTTTATCGCCGCAATTTTGACCATTATTGGTTACTCAAACCATGATACGATTGTTACTTTCGATAGGGTTCGCGAGAATATGCAAAAGAAAAAACGGCTTAAAACGGTTCAGGATATTGCTGAAGTGGTAAATGTTAGTATTCGCCAAACTTTAACACGGTCGTTTAACACCGTTTTAACAGTCCTCATTACGACAGTATGCTTAATGATTTTTGGAAGCCCAGCAATTCGCAATTTCTCTATCGCTTTATTCGTTGGATTAATTATTGGGGTATATTCCTCCGTCTTTGTCGCAGGTTCTTTATGGTATGTATTGAAATGTAAAGAGTTGAAGAAGAAGGGCGTTATTAAAACGGTAAAAGAGAAAAGAAAGTATTCTGATCAACCACAAGTATAAATTTAGTTGAAAACCGCAGATATCCTGCGGTTTTTCTTTTGTCTAGCTCCGGCGCCCAGCGACTAGTGAACTTCGCTCTCTTCCTTACGATTAGTCAAGAACGAATGCGCTTACGCTCTTCGTGTTTCCTTTATCTCAGTCAGAGCGCTCCAGTCCATACGTCGCTAACCGGGCGCCTCCGCTTTTCTTTTATTGAATCCTGTATTCCACTCCTGTATAATAAGAAGGTCTGAGGGGTGAACATACACATGTTAAGTTCGAAAACGAGATGGATTGTTCGGAAATCCGATGAACAACTGATCAATAAGCTAGAAACTGAATTGAAAATAACGCCTCTTGTCGCTTCACTGCTTGTCAACCGTGGCTTTAATACCGTTGAATCTGCACGGTATTTTTTATTTGGAAAGGAAGAATTCCACGATCCCTTTCTCTTAACAGGGATGGATATTGCAGTTACGAGAATTCGTGAAGCCATCGAAAACCAAGAGCCGATCCTCATTTTCGGCGATTATGACGCTGATGGAGTAAGCAGCACATCAGTTTTAATGATCACGCTTCGTGACCTTGGTGCAAATGTTCAATTTTACATCCCTAATCGTTTCACTGAAGGATATGGCCCAAATGAGGCCGCATTCCGGAGTGCAGCGGAAAATGGAATAAATTTAATTATTACTGTGGATACTGGAATATCAGCTACCTATGAGGCATCCGTTGCAAAAGAGCTAGGCATGGATCTCATCATTACCGATCACCATGAGCCTGGGCCGGTATTACCTGAGGCACTTGCGATCATTCATCCCAAACTTCCTGATAGTACCTATCCGTTTCGAGAACTGGCAGGAGTGGGTGTAGCCTTTAAACTTGCCCATGCCCTTTATGGAGAGGTTCCAGAGCATTTGTTAGAAATAGCTGTGATTGGGACGATTGCTGATTTAGTCTCGTTAAAAGATGAGAATCGCCTGATCGCCAAAAAAGGACTTGAAAAACTAAAAACAACGAATAATATTGGCCTTAGAGCCATTTTAAAGCTGGCAGGGGTCGATCCCATGTCGATAAATGAAGAAACAATTGGCTTTACCCTCGCGCCAAGGATTAATGCCGTGGGGCGTTTAGAAGATGCTGACTTAGCTGTTCAGCTGATCTTAACCGATGATCCATTTGAAGCAGAAAGCCTTGCATCAGAAATGGATGCTCTCAATAAGTCAAGACAGTCGATTGTTAATTCGATTACGACTGAGGCGATGGAAGAGGTTGAAAAGAATTTCCCGATCGAGTCTAATAAAGTTCTAGTCATCGGTAAGGAAGGTTGGAATGCCGGAGTCATCGGAATTGTTGCCTCAAGACTCGTTGAAAAGTATTACCGGCCAACGATTGTACTGAATTTTGACCCGGATAAGGGAGTGGCAAAGGGTTCGGCCCGCAGTATTGCAGGTTTTGACCTATTTAAAAATTTATCAACCTGCCGTGATATTTTGCCGCACTTTGGAGGTCACCCCATGGCAGCAGGGATGACCTTAAACCTAGAGAATGTTACGGAACTCCGCACAAGGTTAAATTTACTGGCAGATGCTCAACTGACTCATGAAGATTTAATTCCAGTAACATATCTCGATGAGGAAATTAAACTTCAACATGTAAATCTATCTTCATTAGATGAAATGAGTCTACTTGCTCCTTTTGGAATGGACAACCCCAAACCAAAGGTTTTAATCAACAATGTCGATATTACAAATATCAGAAAAATTGGCAGTGAGCAAAACCACTTAAAGGTATTAGTGAATGAAAGTGGTGCTAATCTGGATGGGGTAGGCTTTGGTTTAGGACCCTTAGTGGATCATATCTCACCTGCATCAAAAATTTCGTTAATTGGAGAATTATCTGTTAATGAATGGAACAATATGCGTAAACCACAAATTTTCATCCACGATATTGCCGTGGAGTCATGGCAATTATTTGACTATCGCGGACAAAAGCGGATCAACAGCCTTTCAAATGCTGTCCCTGCTGATAACAGGAAGTTTATTATTTTTAATCAAGAACACCTTGAAAAAATAAACCCTAATTTGATCGATGAGACCATTTTTATTAAAGATGTGGAAGATGCAAAATCGTTCGATGGGAACAAGGCAAATATTGTTCTAGTTGACTTTCCTTCATCAAAAGAAATCCTAAAGGTTTTATTTAAAGGGAAACAGCCAGCTAGGATTTATGCATATTTTTATAAAGAATCCAGTGATTTCTTTAGTACTGTCCCGACCCGTGACCATTTTAAATGGTTTTATGCTTTTCTGTTAAAAAAGGGTCCGATTGATCTTAAACGACATGGGGGTGACCTCGCGAAGCATCGCGGTTGGTCGCAGGAAACGATAAACTTTATGTCAAAGGTGTTTTCTGACCTGGATTTTGTTACAATAAACAATGGATTTATAACTTTAAACACCGGAGCGCAAAAGCGTGACCTAACTGACTCTCGAACCTACAAAATAAAACAAGCACAATATGAACTTGAAAGGGAATTATTGTTTTCATCCTTTCAGGATTTAAAAGCCTGGTTCGATCAAGTTTTTCAAGAGTCGGTTGAAACTGAGGAGGCAATTGAAGAATGGACTTAAAAGAATTTATTACAATCGTACCTGACTGGCCAAAAGAAGGAATTAAATTTAAAGATATCACCCCTTTAATGAATGATGGTGAGGCCTATAAATATGCAACAGACCAAATCGTTGCTTATGCAAAAGAAAGACAAATTGATCTGATTGTCGGACCTGAAGCCCGAGGATTTATTATTGGCTGTCCGGTTGCATATGCCTTAGGCATAGGCTTTGCCCCAGTCCGTAAAGAAGGTAAACTTCCACGGGAAACGATTAAAGTTGGTTACGGGCTTGAATATGGTAAAGATGTTCTAACCATCCATAAAGATGCCATCCAACCAGGCCAACGTGTCCTAATCACGGATGATTTGTTGGCTACAGGCGGTACAATCGATGCGACGATTCAATTAGTGGAGCAACTTGGCGGTGTGGTTGCAGGGATTGCTTTCTTAGTTGAGTTAAGTTATTTAGAAGGTAGAAAAAAACTTGATGGTTATGATGTTTTAACATTGATGCATTATTAAACCATTAAAGAGGGCACTCGGGACGAGTGCTCTCTTTATATAATTTAAAGCGGAAGTGCCCATTTAGCATACTTTTTCCTGAATAGTGTGGAAAAAGACTCTCAATCTCTTTACATCTTGGCTTTTTTTTTCGATAATAATAACAATCATTCCTATTTAGAACAAATTTTTAGAGAATGACATTTATATAAATAAAATGAGACGAAAATAAAGGTGATTTCATGGCGAATGATCTAGTGTTAACAGCCGACCAAGTCATCGACAAGACTCGGAATTATTTAAATGATGAACATGTTAAATTTTTGGAAAAAGCATACGAATTTGCAAAACATGCTCATCGTGAACAATATCGAAAATCGGGGGAACCGTACATTATTCATCCGATCCAGGTTGCTGGCATTCTAGCTGACTTGGAGATGGATCCTGCCACGGTTGCAGCTGGTTTTCTTCATGACGTCGTTGAAGATACGAGTATATCTTTAAAAGATATTGAGTCTTCTTTTAATGACGAAGTGGCCATGCTTGTCGACGGCGTAACCAAATTAGGGAAAATTAAATATAAATCTCACGAGGAACAGCAGGCAGAGAACCACAGAAAAATGTTTGTGGCAATGGCCCAGGATATCCGGGTCATCCTTATTAAGCTTGCCGACCGTTTGCATAATATGCGGACACTTAAACACCTTCCTATAGAAAAGCAGCGTCGGATTTCAAATGAAACACTTGAAATTTTTGCACCTTTGGCACATCGTCTTGGTATTTCTAAGATTAAATGGGAACTGGAAGATACAGCCTTAAGGTATTTAAATCCGCAGCAATATTATCGAATTGTTAACTTAATGAAAAAGAAGCGCGCTGAACGTGAGCAATATTTAGTGGATGTCATTGAAGAAGTAAAGAATCGAATGGGTGAAGTGTCCATTAAAGCAGAGCTTTCTGGCCGTCCGAAGCATATTTATAGCATTTATCGGAAAATGGCCTTGCAAAACAAGCAGTTCAGTGAAATTTATGATTTGCTAGCTGTTCGAATCGTCGTAAACAGTATTAAAGATTGCTATGCTGTTTTAGGGATTATTCACACTTGCTGGAAACCAATGCCCGGCCGTTTCAAGGATTATATCGCGATGCCGAAGCCTAATATGTATCAATCCTTGCATACTACCGTAATCGGCCCAAAAGGAGATCCGCTTGAGGTTCAAATTAGAACGTATGAGATGCATCGGATTGCTGAATTCGGGGTGGCAGCACACTGGGCTTATAAAGAGGGCAAAGAAGCACTTAACGAGAGCACTTCTTTTGAACAGAAATTAACCTGGTTCAGAGAAATACTCGAGTTCCAAAATGATACCGCCAATGCGGAAGAGTTTATGGAGTCATTGAAAATTGACTTATTTTCGGATATGGTTTTTGTGTTTACACCAAAAGGTGATGTCATTGAGTTGCCGTCTGGTTCTGTTCCTATTGATTTTGCTTATCGAATTCACTCCGAAATTGGCAATAAGACGATAGGCGCAAAAGTGAATGGCAAAATGGTGACGCTGGACTACCGGCTTAAGACTGGTGATATCATCGAAATCCTTACATCGAAACATTCATACGGTCCAAGTCAGGATTGGTTGAAGCTGGCGCAAACATCGCAAGCGAAAAACAAGATTCGGGCCTTCTTTAAGAAGCAGCGCCGTGATGAAAATGTCGATAAGGGCAAAGAGATGGTTGAAAAAGAAATCCGTAATATGGAGTTCGATATTAAAGAAATATTCACCGCTGACAATCTGAAAAAGGTTGCTGAAAAGTTTAATTTCTCCAGTGAAGAAGATATGTATGCAGCAGTTGGTTATAATGGTGTAACGGCTTTACAGGTCGCCAACCGATTAACCGAGAAATGGCGCAAAAAGAGGGATCAGGAGCAGAGTTCGAATATTACCAATGCCATAACGGACCTAAAAACCTTCCCATCTTCCAAAAAACGTGAATCCGGTGTCCGAGTTTCCGGGATTGATAATTTACTGATTCGGTTATCAAGATGCTGCAATCCGGTTCCTGGCGATGAAATTGTTGGTTTTATTACCAAGGGGCGCGGAGTCTCTGTTCATCGTTCGGACTGTACGAACATTGATTCTAATGATGCTCAGTCAAGGTTAATCCCGGTAGAATGGGAATCGTCCTTAAATGATCGAAAAGAATATAATGTTGATATTGAAATTAACGGTTATGACCGAAGAGGGATTCTCAATGAAGTACTTCAAGCTGTAAGTGAAACAAAAACAAATATTTCTGCCGTTTCAGGCAAATCGGATCGGAATAAAATGGCGACGATTAGCATGTCGATTGCCATACACAATGTGAACCATTTACAAAAGGTGGTTGAACGAATTAAACAGATCCCCGATATTTATTCCGTCCGTCGAATGATGAATTAAGGAGTTTCCAAAAATGCGTGTAGTTGTTCAACGAAGTAAAGGTGCCAGCGTAACTGTTGGCGGGGAAGTAACTGGTCAAATAACAAAGGGGTTTGTCTTACTTGTCGGTATCACCCATGCTGACAAAGAAGAGGATGCCATCTACCTAGCCGATAAAATTGCCAACCTCCGTATTTTTGAGGATGCCGATGAAAAGATGAATCTATCTTTATTAGATGTTGGCGGTGAAATTCTTTCTGTATCGCAATTTACTCTTTACGGTGATTGCCGAAAGGGGAGAAGGCCAAACTTCATGGAAGCGGCCCGGCCAGACCAAGCTGTTCAACTTTATGAGTTACTTAACAGCTTGCTGAGGGAAAAAGGGATTCGTGTTGAAACCGGCATATTCGGTGCGATGATGGATGTTGAACTCATCAATGACGGTCCCGTGACGTTGATACTCGAAAGTAAATCATAAAAAAGGCTTGGCACTTGCGATTAGGTGCTAGGCCTTTTTGCTTTGGATAGGAAAAGCCCTGGAATTTGTAGAAACCTTCCAAGGCCCTTATTCATTCTCTTTAAAATATCTGGCTAATCCATTAAACAAACCAGAAGCGGCATTTTCTTGGAATCCACTGGATTTTATCGTCATTTCTTCTTCCGGGTTACTTAAATAGCCAAGTTCTATTAAAACGGCTTTTTGACTATTCTCACGGATCACATGGAAATCGCCAAAACGCACTCCACGGTTTTTCAATTTTGTTTGTCCAATAGTTGATGTGAAAATGGATTCAGCCAGGGCTTTTTGATAGGAATGATAATAAAAGCCAGTCATTCCACGAACACTGCGATCTAAATTACTATCGTAATGAAGGCTGATAAAAGCATCCGCCTTGTAATTACGTGCCATATTCACTCGAGCAGCGAGTTGTAAGTATGAATCATTTTTCCTCGTTACGTAGACATTGGCTCCTGCGGCTTTTAATTTATTAGATAAAAGCTGGGATGTCCTAAGTGTAAGCTCTTTTTCAAATGTTCCGCTGCCTCCAGTAGCCCCTTTATCCACTCCGCCATGTCCTGGGTCCAGAACAATGGTTTTATTTTTAAGATATAATTCGGCTCCTGGCTTTTCAATCTGTTGTTTCGTTCCGTTAATGGAAACAAGCCAGCCAGCAACATACCCTGTTTTTCCGTTCTTCAGCTTAATCTCATACCAGTCATTAATTACCCTTTTAACGGGATAATTACTGCCCTTATTTGCACGCTCGAGGACACCTGATTGCACATTTGGTTCTTCTCGGATATTTGTCCCGTTATGTATTATCGTAATGATACTTTCCTTCACAGCTTGTCCAGATTGGGATTTCACTGTTTTTTTATCAAGATACCATCCGGTAACCCATCCGAAACTACCAGTCTTGTATTCTATTTTTGCCCAGTTATTCTTCTCTTCTACTATCTTATAACTTAAACCATAGGTTACAGTCCCAATGAGGTTTGAATTTAATGAGGCCGCTGAGCGAACACTAAGACTATTCGCTGTTACGGTTCCGGTGACGGCACTGGTAGTCATTTCGTTTTGAGTCGTGCCATTTTGAGCAATTGATGTTTGACTGTCAATAAACTCAGAACTGACCCATCCCCTTAAATTAGAAAAGCCAACCTCTAACCAATTATTTTGTTTAGAATAAATGGTTACGCTTGTCCCACCTGTTAATTTCCCAATAACGGGACTCGATGTGGAGGGTTCACGTCTTATGTTTAATGTATCACCATTGACGATACCTGTATTATTTTTCGTAGCAGTACTTTCTGGTTTACTTTCTTGTTGGAAATCGTTATCTTTTGTGACTAGCCAATTAACTAACCAGCCAGTTTTTCCAAATGATAATTGAATTTGAATCCAATCCCCTTGCTCCTTTACAATCTGATACTTCTCGCCCCGATTGGCTATTTTTACAAGGGGATAACTCAAGCCTGGGCCGCCGCGGACATTGACTAAATCGGTGGAAATAGTAACGGAACCTGTCGCTGCTACACTTTTCCCTTGAGGCAGGAAGGCTCCAAAAATAAGAATTATAGATAATAGCAATAAACTATACTTCTTGACCATAACCCCCTCCTTTTCTATTAATTCAATTTTAACGTATTAAAAGCTGAAAATCATTCCTAAATTGCTAATATTGTCCAATAAATTGAGAAATACTTATTGATTATGCAAGTTTTTCACGAATGGTGGAAATAATATCAGTATTGAAGAAAGGGCAGAGGTGATTAAGAATGAGAGCGAGTGAAAAAGGAATGAACATCCAGTCAATGGATGGACGACTTTTCGGAGTTGATTTTCATGATTTTATTCAAAAGGAACAGCATACTACCTCGTTTGAACTGGCATCAGAATTTGGATTAACGATCGGTGATGTCAGAAAGTTAAAAAAACATTTAGAAAGATCATAAAACACTATTGACATTACCATCGATGCTCCGTAATATTAATAAAATAAAATGACATATTGCGACATAACCAATGATGGAGCATAGTAATTAAGCACAGTCATGAAAAGAGAGGAAATGCCCTAGGCTGAAAGCATTTCTACATGGAACTTAATGAAGGAACACTCCGTAGGCTTCTCTCTGAAAAAGGATCAACTTTAGTAGGAGAAGAACGTAGCAGGCGTTAACTGTTAAAGAGGAAGTGCATGAAATCTATGCCTTCAACTAGGGTGGCACCGCGGGATTATTATAACTCTCGTCCCTTGTATTCGTACAAGGGATGGGAGTTTTTTGTTGTTTAAAAGAAAAGCGGAAGCGTCCGTTTAGCGAGGTCCAATAGCCGCTGGACACTCTTTTAGAAAAGCTAACGCTTTTCTTTCGTGCGAGGTATCGCTTTCGAAGCTTTCTATAATGGAGCTAGACACTATACTTACAGAACTGATTAAATGAGGAGGTTTTCCACTATGTCAATAAGCATTCCACGGGGAACGCAAGACATTTTACCCGGAGAGGTTGAAAAGTGGCAGCTGATTGAAGCAAAAGCGAGAGAACTTTGTGAGAAATATCAATACAAGGAGATTCGCACCCCAATTTTTGAACATACCGATCTTTTTTCAAGAGGCGTTGGCGATAGCACCGATATTGTTCAAAAGGAAATGTACACATTTGAAGACAGGGGCAAAAGGAGTCTCACACTTAGACCAGAAGGAACTGCTGCGGTAGTTCGCTCCTATGTCGAGAAAAAAATGTTTGGGCTGCCTAATCAGCCTGTAAAGCTTTATTATATGGGGCCAATGTTCAGATATGAACGCCCACAAGCAGGACGGTTTCGCCAGTTTGTTCAGTTTGGAATTGAAGCCTTAGGCAGTAATGACCCTGCTATCGATGCAGAAGTCATTTCGCTCGCGATGAACTTGTATAAAGAAATGGGCTTAAAAAAGCTGAAGCTGATTATTAATAGTTTGGGTGATAAGGAAAGTCGGAACGCCCACCGCGATGCGTTAGTCAATCACTTTAAACCAAGAATTGGCGAGTTTTGTCAGGATTGTCAAAATCGTCTTGAAAAAAATCCGCTCCGTATTCTGGATTGTAAAGTGGACCGTGAGCATGAATTAATGAAAACAGCGCCATCGATTCTTGAGTTTCTGAATGATTTTTCAAAGAATTATTTCGAAAAATTACAGCGCTATTTAACCCAGCTTGATATTCCCTTTGAAGTGGATGCCAACTTAGTGCGCGGGTTGGATTATTATAACCACACCGCATTCGAAATTATGAGTAATGCGGAAGGCTTTGGGGCAATTACCACGCTTTGTGGAGGCGGTCGTTATAACGGGCTAGCTGAAGAAATTGGCGGTCCTGAAACGCCTGGAATAGGATTTGCCTTAAGTATCGAACGTTTTATTGCTGCTCTTAATGCAGAAGGAATCGAGTTGGAGATTAACGAAAGCATTGATTGCTATCTGGCTGCACTAGGGGAAGAAGCAAAGGATTA
Organism: Bacillus sp. AFS031507; assembly: GCF_002584635.1. Lineage (NCBI taxonomy): Bacteria > Bacillati > Bacillota > Bacilli > Caryophanales > Bacillaceae > Bacillus > Bacillus sp. AFS031507. The sequence continues at coordinate 45,115 of NZ_NUOW01000030.1, read as the reverse complement.
CACGGTCGGACTGTTGCAGCAGCTGCGCAGGGCGGGCTTTTCAGCAGAAAGAGATTATTTAAATCGAAAAATTAAAGCTCAATTTAAAGCAGCCGATCGTCTAAAAGCAAAATATGTGGCGGTTCTTGGCGATGAGGAGCTTAAAAATAATAAAATTAATGTGAAAAATATGGCGACTGGTGAGCAAGTAGAAATCGATTTAGCAACTTTTATTAAACAATTCCAAGAGTTGCAGGAATAAGGGGAGGATATTTTATGTTTGGCAGATCATATTTTTGTGGGGAAGTACCTGAATCATCAGTTGGTGAAAAAGTAACCTTGAAAGGCTGGGTCCAAAAAAGACGCGACCTTGGCGGATTAATTTTTATCGACCTTCGCGACCGTTCAGGTGTTGTTCAAGTAGTTTTTAATCCAGATTTATCTAAAGAAGCGTTGCAAATTGCTGAAAAGATCCGTAACGAATTTGTTTTAGATATTGTGGGAACTGTGGTAGCCCGCGATGAGGCAACCTTCAATGAGAATTTGAAAACAGGTAAAATTGAAGTGCAAGCGGAAAAAGTAACGATCATTAATGAAGCGAAAACACCGCCATTCATGATTTCTGACAAAACCGATGCTTCAGAGGACGTTCGGTTAAAATACCGTTACCTAGATTTCCGCCGTCCAGTGATTTTTGAAACCTTAAAAATGCGTCACCAAGTAACAAAGCAAATCAGGGATTTCCTAGACGGTGAAGGCTTTTTAGATATTGAGACACCCATTTTGACAAAAAGTACACCTGAGGGTGCACGTGATTATTTAGTGCCAAGCCGTGTTCATCCGGGTGAATTCTATGCGTTACCACAATCACCACAACTTTTTAAACAGTTACTTATGGTAGGTGGAATTGAACGCTATTATCAAATTGCGCGCTGTTTCCGCGATGAGGACTTACGTGCTGACCGTCAGCCTGAATTCACACAAATCGATATCGAAACCAGCTTTTTAAGCCAAGAAGATATCATGGGTATGATGGAAAAAATGATGACGAAGTTAATGAAAGAAGTAAAAGGAGTAGACGTACCTGCTGCCTTCCCACGCATGACTTACGACGAAGCAATGAGCCGGTTTGGATCGGATAAACCTGATACTCGTTTTGGACTAGAGCTTGTCGATCTTTCAGAAATCGTCAAGGACTCAGGCTTTAAAGTATTTGCTTCGGCAGTGGCAAATGGCGGGCAAGTTAAAGCGATCAATGTAAAAAGTGCAGCTGAGAAATACTCACGTAAAGACATTGATGCCTTAACAGACTTCGTTGCTGTGTATGGCGCAAAGGGGCTTGCTTGGCTTAAAGTGGACGCAGAAGGACTTAAGGGTCCGATTGCAAAATTCTTCTCAGAGGAAGACGCAAAAGCACTTACGAGTACGCTTGAAGCTTCAGCAGGGGATTTGCTTCTGTTTGTTGCTGATAAGAAGAAGGTTGTCGCCGATGCTTTAGGTGCACTTCGACAAAAGCTAGCTAGAGATTTAGATTTAATTGATCCAAGTTTGTTCAATTTCTTATGGGTAACAGACTGGCCGCTTCTTGAGTATGATGAAGAGGATGGTCGTTATTACGCTGCCCATCATCCGTTTACGATGCCGTTTAGGGAAGATCTAGAGTATTTAGATTCAGATCCATCTAAAGTACGTGCCCAGGCTTATGACATTGTCTTAAATGGTTATGAACTAGGCGGAGGGTCACTCCGGATTTTTGAACGTGATATCCAAGAAAAGATGTTCAGCGTACTTGGGTTTACACCTGAAGAAGCAAAGGAACAATTTGGTTTCTTGTTAAATGCGTTTGAATATGGAACCCCTCCACACGGTGGTATCGCGCTCGGTCTTGATAGATTAGTCATGCTGCTTGCTGGCAGTACGAATTTAAGGGACACGATTGCTTTTCCAAAAACCGCAAGTGCAAGCTGCTTGTTAACGAACGCACCTGGTGAAGTTTCTGAGGCGCAATTAAAGGAATTAAATTTGTCACTAAATGTAAAAAAATAGCAGGAAATCGCTTTCATGAATCCTTGAATACCGATTTTTAATATGTTATTATAAAAGCATCAAAGAAGAGTCCTGAAATGTACGTTGCGTTGCCTGAAGTTTTGACCGAACATTATTTATACGGGAGTCTAGAGTTTCCTGATTGCGTAAATGCCTCACCCTTATACGGGTAAGGGGACTTACAATTTCGGGAACAGGACACCCACCTGCTGAGTGCGGGATCAAAACTAAGGAATTAAGAGTGACGGCATAATTGGGACTCTTTTCTATTTGCTTAAAATCAACCTCCTGAACGTTGCGGGAGGTTTTATTTTGCTTTCCAACTTTATTATTCCTATCAAGATACTTGTTTTTAATGGAGTGTATGATATATTTTTAATCGGGAAAAAGAAACTTAACGAATTTAATAAATTGGAGTGAACATAATGCTGCATCAATTTTCACGTAATGAACTTGCCATCGGCAAAGAAGGCCTTGATATTATGAAAAATAGCACAGTTGCTGTTTTAGGTATCGGCGGGGTAGGTTCCTTTGCTGCTGAAGCTCTGGCTCGTTCTGGCGTTGGCCGGTTAATTTTAATAGATAAAGACGATGTTGATATTACCAACATCAACCGACAGCTGATTGCTTTGCTTTCCACTGTTGGTCGACCTAAAGTAGAGATTATGGAAGAGCGGATCAAAGATATCAATCCAGATTGTGAAGTCATTTCATTAAAAATGTTTTATACAGAAGAGACGTATGAACAGATTTTTAGCCATAATTTGGATTTTGTTGTTGATGCTTCTGACACGATTATCTATAAGATTCATTTAATGAAGGAATGCTTGAAGAGAAATATCCCAATTATTTCAAGTATGGGAGCAGCCAATAAAATGGACCCAACCCGTTTTAAGATTGCTGATATTTCGAAAACTCATACGGATCCAATCGCAAAAGTCATCCGCACGAAGCTGCGCAAGGAAAGAATCCATAAAGGGATTCCGGTTGTTTTTTCCGATGAAAGTCCGATAGTTATTCGTGAGGATATTAAAAAAGAAGTCGGCAATGAAAATGCACCTATCCGCAAAGCACAGATGCCTCCAGCATCCAATGCCTTTGTTCCATCTGCGGCAGGTCTGATCATGGCAAGCTATGTGGTAAGACAATTATTGAGCAGCATAAAAATCCAACGAGTATCTGATGAGAAATAAGAATGGTAGTGGGGCCCTAAACTTTTATTCGTTTAGGGTTATTTTTTTTACGTAGTAAGGTTCTAGGCTTACTTAAACTTGGAATAAAGGGATGGGAGGGTAACGTAGGAGGGGTCTACGTGACCTAAACCGTTCAAAGAAGGATGAAAGGGTAACGTAGGGGGGTTCTACGTGACCGGAACCGTGAAAAGAAGGGATGGGAGGGTAACGTAGGAAGGTCTTACGTGGCCGAAACCGTAAATAGAATGATGGGATGGCAACATCTTATGTTTTATGTGACTGTGAATATGAAGAGCAAAAGAAAATGGTCACTTTGGATAATCCACTAAGTGACCAAACTTATTAATAAAAGAAGGAAAGGGTATTTATGATAAATGTTTTTCTCAATTTAAGATACAATCCACGATTCATTCAAAATAGAACCATCGACCATACCCTATTGCTTTATAATTTTCCATTAGTACCCTTCTAATCATCTTTTTAGACTTTACTACCTGACACCATTCATAAACCAAAACAGTGGTAATTTTTATATCTGGGAAAAGGAACTTTAGTTCCACGACACTACGTAGTTCTGCTGATTCAACCGGTTCCACATACCCACATTTTTTACACACAACAATAATATTATCCTCACCAGAAATCATCAATGAGTCGCACTTTTTACAAGCCATACCTTTCTTAAGTTTTCGATATTCATAAGTAGGTAATCGGGTTGGATAGGGTGACTCGTTCGAATGTAAAGATATTAATCGGTCCGCAAACCTTTTGTGTCTGTCATTTAGTTTTGACGGTGTCCCATCAAACTTTTTCATAAAACAATCAATCTGAGTTGGATAAATAATCGGCTGGTTAAGAGGCGCTTGATATAAGGTAAACTCGGGGTTGATAAAAATGAAGGTTGGTTCAACGGGTATATTATAGCCAAGATTTTGAAGCAACTGGAGGAGTAATAATTTACTGCGTCTTATCTGGTCTAATGGATTAGTTATATCGGGCCCGGATATTTTATGGAACCCTTCAGTGTCGTAATAATAATCTCCGGAGAAGTTTTTTACCTCAAATGGATAAATCCTATCTTGAGCTATGATTAAAGTATCAATTTGAAACACAGTGTCGTTAACCTCAAGGCACAAGTCGTTTATTACTAACAAATCACCTTGAAGCTTTTCGGTTAACAGATCAAACATCAATTCACCTTGGTAGCCTTTTTCAAGCTTAAAAAAGTACTTCTTTTCTGTTGAAGATAAATTACTTCGTATGTTTAAAGATCTCATAATTTTTAATTCCTTCGAATCACAACGAGACTTTAATGCCATATCCACTTCCTCTCATTTTAATAGAACATAATCTTATTTTACAAAAAAGAGGGTAGGTTTAGGGGAAAGTATAAGAATATTTTGTTAAAATTTGCCGAACTCATTTTTGGTGATAACCTTATTATGAGGTAAATACTTCTGCAATAAGATAAACTATGTGAGGATACATTGAGAGGAGTGAGAGGTTGGAAAAAATCGTTGAGTTAAAAAATGTTACAAAAGTAATTAAAGGAAGAACCATAATAGATGATATTAGCTTTCAAGTAAACAAAGGCGAGGTATTTGGTTTCTTAGGTCCAAATGGAGCTGGGAAAACTACAACTATTCGAATGATAGTTGGTTTAATGAGTATGACATCAGGGGATATCAGTGTTGGCGGTTCAAGTATTAAAAGTGATTTTGAAGACGCGGTGCGTCATATTGGTGCGATTGTTGAAAATCCGGAAATGTATAAATTTCTAACTGGCTATCAAAACCTGGTCCACTATGCAAGAATGTCAAAAGGAATTTCCAAGGAGAAGATTGCCGAAACAGTAGAACTCGTGGGATTAACTGACCGCATAAATGACAAGGTAAAAACCTACTCTCTGGGTATGAGACAAAGATTAGGGTTAGCACAGTGTCTATTGCATGATCCACAGGTGTTAATCCTTGATGAACCAACCAACGGTTTAGACCCTGCTGGAATAAGGGAAATTCGTGACTATGTCCGTCTCCTGGCACGTGAAAAAAACCTAGCCGTGATCGTTTCAAGTCATTTGCTTTCAGAAATGGAAATGATGTGTGACCGGATTGGGATTATTCAAAATGGGCGCTTGATCGATGTGCAGCTTGTCCATGAACTAGTCCACGGTGAAACTGAAATGACCTATGAAATGGAAGTAGTCCCTAGCGAAAAGGCGTTGGCACTTTTGGAGACCTACTATCCCAATGTTCGAGCTAACCGTTCAAGGAATGGTATAACTGTGGAACTTCCAAAAGAAGAAATTCCGAATCTAGTGAAAACATTTGTTTCAGAGGATATTCAAGTTTTTGCGATCAAAGAAGTAGCGAAGACGTTAGAAGATCGCTTCCTTGAACTGACAACCGAAAAGGGGGCGCCAAGTCGTGGTTAATTTAATTAAAAATGAATGGATGAAAATTTTTAGACGCCCTGGAACGTATGTGATGATTGCCATCCTGATAGTAATCATAACTATTTTTGGTATTTTTCACAAATACCAGGAACAGGATTTCAACCTCGATAAAAACTGGGAACAAACATTACAGCAGGAAAATGATGCACTAAAGAAGCAGATGAAGCAAAGCAATTCGAAGCTGGAGAAGCAGTTTTATAAGGAAGAAATTGCTATTAATGACTACCGAATAAAGCATCATATTCCCTATAATGAAAAATATAATGTCTGGACGTTCGTGAAAGACGCTTCACAACTCATTATCCTGGCAGGATTATTTACGATAATTATTTCGGCAGGGATTGTTGCGAGTGAATTCAACTGGGGTACCATCAAGCTATTATTAATCCGTCCGATAAATCGCAGTAAAATCTTAGCATCCAAATATCTTACCGTTTTACTGTTTGCGTTGCTGATGTTGGCTATCCTGTTTGCTTTCTCTACTTTACTTGGTGCCATCCTGTTTGGAACGCCAGACCATCCTGTGCCGTATTTGAATTATGCCAATGGGCAGGTAACGGAGCAAAATATTATTGTTTATCTAATGATTTATTATGGGTTTAGATCGATTGACACGATAATGCTTGCGACGATGGCGTTTATGATTTCATCAGTTTTCCGGAACAGTTCTCTAGCAATTGGCTTATCATTATTTTTGTTATTCACAGGGGCTCAATTTACAGTATTGCTTTCGATAAAGTTTAGCTGGGCCAAATACATCTTGTTTGCCAACACCGATCTAATGCAATATGTGGACGGTACACCCATGATGGAAGGAATGTCAATGTCATTCTCAGTCATCATGCTCCTCATCTACTTTATAGCATTCCAATTATTAGCCTTTCTTGTCTTCAAAAAACGAGATGTGGCTGCCTAGAGAAAGAAAAGGGTGTCAGGCACCATGTGAATTTTTCACATGGTGCCTGACACCCTTATTATTATTTCTTCCTTGATAGTTTCTCGTAGACAATTGCAAGTGCCTGCTCGAATTTTCCGGTTTTCTTTGGTTGGTAGTATTGTTTGTGTTTTAATTTGTTGGGTAAATATTGTTGCGGTACCCAACCGTTTTCATAGTCATGTGGGTATTTGTAGTCAATTCCTCTGCCAAGCTCTTTTGCCCCTTTATAATGGGCATCCTTTAGATGGTCAGGTACTTCGCCGACGATGCCTTTTTGAATATCTTCGAGTGCGGCCTGAATGGCTAAGACAGCCGAGTTAGATTTTGGTGATAAGCATAGTTCAATCACGGCATTTGCTAGTGGGATCCTTGCCTCTGGAAAACCAATTCTTTCGGCGGTTTCAATCGCCGCTAACGTGCGCGCGCCTGCTTGTGGGTTGGCTAGTCCGATATCTTCATAGGCGATGACAATCAATCGGCGACTGATACTCGGCAGGTCACCGGCTTCAATTAATCGGCCCAGATAATGAAGAGCAGCATTGACGTCGCTGCCCCGAATCGACTTTTGAAAGGCTGACAAGACATCATAGTGGCCATCCCCGTCTTTATCGGCAACAAGGCTTTTCTTTTGCAAACATTCTTCAGCGGTTACGACATCGATATGGATGATATCAGATTCATCCTTATCTGTTGAAAGGATTGCTAATTCTAGTGCGTTCAAAGAACTCCTTACATCACCATTCGAACCTTGTGCAAAATGCATTAACGCGGCATCCTCAATTTCAACCTTTAATTTACCAAAACCGCGTTCATCATCCTCCAGGGCGCGAATTAAGGCCAGCTTCACTTCATCCGGAGCTAGCGGCTTTAACTCAAAAATTTGACAGCGGCTCCGGATCGCAGGATTAATGGCATGGTAGGGATTACTTGTCGTAGCACCGATTAATACAATCATTCCATTTTCTAAATAAGGTAATAAAAAGTCTTGCTTTGCTTTATCTAAACGATGGACTTCGTCGAGGAGCAGAATAACTTTTCCTGACATTTTTGCTTCAGCAGCAACAATTTCCATATCTTTTTTATTATTCCTCACCGCGTTCAGTGTTCGAAAAGCGTACTTTGTGCTGCCGGCAATTGCACTGGCAATCGAAGTTTTGCCAATACCAGGAGGTCCATACAAGATCATCGAGGTCAGCTGTTTGGCCTTCACCATTCTTGAAATTATTTTTCCTGAACCTACCAGATGCTCCTGTCCGACAACTTCTTCAATCGTTCTAGGACGCATCCGAAAGGCTAAAGGCTTTTGCTGCATGTTACATCTCTCCAAAAAAAAGGTTTTTCTAATTGTCATTTAGATTATGTTTAGCTTTACATTATCATTTTTCCTTGAAAAAGCATATTAAAGAAGAATATGATATAATTCTAATGCCTATCAAATTACTAAGGATTTTTATTTTTAATATAGATATGAATAGAGGTGCGGTATGAAAATCTCAACAAAGGGTCGCTATGGTCTGACGATCATGATTGAACTTGCTAAAAAACATGGTGAGGGCCCGACATCATTAAAAACGATTGCGCAAGCAAATGATCTATCTGAACATTATTTGGAACAATTAATTGCCCCATTGCGTAATGCAGGTTTAGTAAAAAGCATTAGGGGTGCATACGGTGGTTATATCTTAACAGACATTCCATCTAAAATTACGGCTGGTGATGTCATTCGTGTCCTAGAAGGACCGATCACACCAGTTGAAGGTATTGAAGATGAAGAACCAGCCAAACGGGAGCTGTGGATTCGGATTCGGGATGCTATTAAGGATGTTTTGGAAAACACTACGTTAGAAGATTTAGCAAATCATAGTAATGATGAAGAGCCGGATGGTTATATGTTTTATATTTAGGGTAAAAAGTAACATTGGAGAATTATTTTGATAGAAGGTGTTAATGTGGAACGAATCTATCTCGACCATGCTGCCACATCTCCCATGCATCCAAGGGTTATTGAAAAAATGCTCGAGGTGATGAAATCAACTTTCGGAAATCCCTCAAGCATCCATTCTTTTGGCAGGGAAGCACGGCACCAGATTGATTTAGCGCGCGCGGTGCTAGCGGACAGCATAGGTGCAAAGGAAAACGAGATTATTTTTACAAGTGGAGGAACCGAAGCAGATAATATGGCGTTATTTGGGGTTGCGGAAACCTATCAGAAAAATGGCAGGCATATTATTACCTCCGTAGCGGAACATCATGCGGTTCTTCATGCTTGCAAAAAGTTAGAAAAAATGGACTTTGAAGTCACGTATTTACCTGTGGATGAAACAGGGCGAATATCAATGACTGAACTTCGTGCTGCCTTAAGGGAAGATACTATTTTGGTGTCGATAATGTACGGTAATAATGAAGTTGGCACACTCCAACCAATTACCGAGATTGGACAGTTATTAAAAGATCATCAAGCGAAATTCCATACCGATGCCGTTCAGGCTTACGGTGTCGAAAACATTGATGTCAATGAAAGCCAGATTGATTTGTTATCTGTCTCTGCCCATAAAATTAACGGGCCAAAAGGAACAGGATTTCTTTATGCCAGGTCCAATGTGAAACTGTCTCCTCGTTCCTTCGGCGGTGAGCAAGAAAGAAAAAGACGTGCTGGGACGGAAAATATTGCGGCGATTGTTGGATTTCATGAAGCAATGTTGATTGCACATGAAGAACGTACAGCCAAGCGTAATAGATTCTTTGATTTGAAAAAGACCTTGATGGAAAGGCTCCGTCAGCTAGATGTAGAATTTGACAGAAACGGATCGCTTGAATATTCATTGCCACATGTATTAAACTTAAGCTTTCCTGGGACAAGTGTGGAAGCGATGCTAGTTAATCTCGATTTAGCGGGAATTGCTGTTTCGAGCGGTTCGGCATGCACTGCGGGCTCAATAGAACCTTCCCACGTACTTGTTGCCATGTTTGGGAAACAATCAGAACGATTAACTAATTCGATTCGTTTCAGCTTTGGCTTTAATACGACAACCGAGGAAGTAATCAAGGCGGCTGAGGAAACAGCTAAAGTTGTTACTCGTCTGAAAAAATAAATCTTCGACGACTTTGCAGCATTAGAGAGGTGAAAATCAATGGAAAGAAAAGATCCAAAAAACACAAGGGTTGTTGTTGGAATGTCAGGGGGAGTAGATTCTTCTGTAGCAGCACTTTTGTTGAAGCAGCAAGGCTACGATGTCATCGGCATTTTTATGAAAAACTGGGATGACACGGATGATACCGGTTTTTGTACGGCAACCGAAGATTATGAGGATGTCATTCGCGTTTGCAATCAAATCGGGATCCCCTATTATGCGGTAAATTTTGAAAAACAATATTGGGACAAGGTATTTACCTATTTCCTTGAAGAATATAAAGCAGGCAGGACACCTAATCCGGATGTAATGTGTAACAAGGAAATTAAATTTAAAGCCTTTTTAGAGCATGCAATGAAATTAGGTGCGGACTATCTGGCTACTGGTCATTATGCACAAGTTGAATATCGTGATGGAGAATATAAGATGCTCCGCGGTCTTGACGACAATAAGGACCAAACTTATTTCTTGAACCAGTTGACGCAGGAACAGCTTAGTAAAGTTATGTTCCCGATAGGTAATCTTGAAAAACCAAAAGTTCGTGAAATTGCCAAAGAAGCGAATCTTGCCACTGCTACAAAGAAAGATAGCACAGGGATTTGTTTCATCGGGGAACGAAATTTTAAAGATTTCCTAGGTCAATATCTGCCGGCTCAGCCAGGAAACATGGAGACGTTCGATGGTGAGGTCAAAGGCAAGCACGAGGGGTTAATGTATCATACGATCGGTCAAAGACATGGCTTAGGAATTGGTGGAGCGGGTGAACCGTGGTTTGCCATCGGTAAGGACTTAGAAAGAAATGTTCTTTATGTGGGCCAAGGTTTTCATCATGAAAAACTTTATTCAGATTCCATTACTGCTGTCGGCGTAAGCTGGGTATCGGACCGAGAAAAGAATGCTGAATTTACATGCACGGCAAAATTCCGCTATCGTCAGGAAGACCATAAAGTAACCGTGCGTCTTTTAGAAGATGCTCAAGTTGAGGTCGTTTTTGATGAACCGATTCGTGCCATCACTCCAGGCCAAGCCGTTGTTTTTTACAATGGAGATGAATGTCTAGGCGGAGGGACAATTGACCACGTCTTTAAAAATCGTGAACGATTAACATATGTTGGCTAATAAAGACCCTGATTCCTTTTCTAGGAGTCAGGCTTTTTTTTAATAAAATATGATATACTTTCACTTAGGATTGGAGCTGAAATAAATGGATAAAAACCAATTAGGTGTGCAATACATGCAGGATGGCAACCTGGAAGAGGCGGCAAAGGCCTTTAATGAAGCCATTCAAGAAAACCCAAACGACCCAGTTGCCTATATTAATTTCGGAAATGTACTTTCCGCTGTTGGGGACGACGAAAAGGCACTGAATTTTTATCGAAAAGCAATTGAAATAGATGAAAACGCTGCGGCGGCTTATTATAGTATTGGAACCTTGTTATTTAGTAACGACCTCTTCAACGAAGCCAAGAATATGTTTGAGACAGCTATGAAAAAAGGTCTGCAATCAAGTGACAATTACTTCATGTTAGGGTTGACACTTGTTCAGTTGGACCAAGGGAAATTTGCGCTTCCGTATTTACAAAGAAGCGTCGAGTTAAATGAAAATGATGCGGAAGCACGTTTTCAATATGGGTTATGTCTTGCACAGCTTGAGTTAATTTCTGAAGCGGTGATACAATTTGAAAAATGTATTGAACTAGATTCGGAACATTCCGATGCCTATTATAATTTAGGTGTCACCTACGCTTTTCAAGAAAATCCTGCGAAGGCAGTTGAAATGTTTAATAAAGCACTTGATATTCAACCCGACCATTTACTTGCTGGTCACGCGAAAAGGTTAATCGAGGGTAACCAGTAATTTTTCTTATTTTTTCAGAAAGGAGGGAGCCGAATGGAAAAGCAAGATACACTTGATTTATTTACTGAACAAGGAAAATTCGTAAAAGGGAGACCGATTGTGACCATTTTTCACAATGAACAAAACCTTTACACCGTGCTAAGGATTCGCGTCGATGAAACAAATCATCCTTATGAGGACAAAGAAGCAGTGGTCACCGGTTATTTTCCGAAAATTCATGAACAAGAAACCTATATCTTTTTCGGAGAATTTAAGGATCATCCAAAGTTTGGGATGCAATTTCATACCAATCATTTTCGCAAGGACATGCCCCAAACGAAACAAGGGGTTATCAACTATTTATCTGGAGAAATGTTCAAAGGGATCGGAAAAAAGACCGCTGAAAACATTGTAGAAACCTTAGGAGAAGACGCCATATCCAAAATTCTTAATCAGCCGTCATTGCTAGACGCCATCCCAAAACTCCCTCCTGAAAAAGCAAAATTACTTTACGATACGTTGATGGAGCATCAAGGACTCGAGCAAGTAATGGTTGCTTTAAATCAATATGGATTTGGACCGCAGATTTCGATGCGGATTTATCAAGCCTATAAAGATGAAACACTTGACATTATGCAGAAGAATCCATATCAACTGGTTGAGGATATTGAAGGAATCGGTTTTGGCCGGGCCGATGAGCTTGGCTACCAGCTGGGTATTTCCGGGAACCATCCTGACCGGATCAAAGCAGCCTGTCTCTACATCCTGGAAAATGAAAGTATGCAAACAGGGCATGTATACATAAATGCTGAAGACTTATTGGAGCAAGTAAAAGCATTATTAGAAGATAACAAGCGTGATCAAATCGACTACATAGATATATCCAATGAGGTCATTAAGCTGCAAGAAGAGGGTAAATTAATTGGGGAAGAGAAACGCGTTTACTTGCCTTCTTTATATTTTGCAGAAAAAGGGCTTGTGACGAATATCCACCGGATCCTTGAACAAACCGAATATAAAGATCAATTTCCCGAATCTGAGTTTCTGCTATCGTTAGGAAGTTTAGAGGAACGGCTTGGGGTCCAATATGCACCGACGCAGCGAGAAGCCATCCAAACGGCGTTAATGTCGCCGATGTTGATTTTAACAGGTGGACCTGGAACAGGGAAAACGACTGTTATTAAAGGGATTGTTGAGCTTTATGCCGAATTGCATGGCTGTACCTTAGAGCCTAAGGATTACCATAAAAAGGGGGAGCCATTCCCATTTTTGCTTGCAGCACCGACTGGTAGAGCGGCAAAAAGAATGAGTGAATCGACTGGACTTCCAGCGGTAACCATTCATCGTCTCCTCGGATTTAATGGGCAGGAAGGATTTGACCGTGATGATGCGAGCCCGCTTGAAGGGAAAATTATCATTGTCGATGAAACGTCGATGCTTGATATTTGGCTTGCTAATCAACTGTTTAAGGCACTCCCTGAAAATATTCAAGTCATTCTAGTTGGGGATGAGGATCAATTGCCCTCCGTAGGACCAGGCCAGGTTTTAAAGGATATGCTGGAATCAGAACGGATTCCCACGGTCCGCCTAACCGATATTTATCGCCAGGCAGAAGGTTCGTCAATAATCGAACTTGCCCATGAAATTAAAAAGGGTTATTTACCTGCCGATATTACGGTGAAGCAAGCAGACCGTTCATTTATCAAATGTTCAACAGCGCAGGTATCTCAGGTTGTTGAAAAAGTTGCTCTAAATGCCAAGAATAAAGGATATTCGGCAAAGGATATTCAAGTATTAGCCCCCATGTATAGAGGGCCTGCTGGAATCGACCGTTTAAATGTATTGCTGCAAGAGATATTTAATCCGAACCCTGACGGCAAGAGGAAGGAAATTGCTTTTGGTGAGGTAAAGTATCGGATCGGTGATAAGGTTCTACAGCTTGTAAACCAACCTGAAAGTAATGTTTTTAACGGGGATATTGGGGAAATCATCTCGATAATTTATGCGAAGGAAAATACCGAAAAGCAGGATATGGTTTATATTTCCTTTGAAGGGAATGAAGTCGAGTATACAAAGCAGGACTTAAATCAAATCACGCATGCATATTGCTGTTCTGTTCATAAATCGCAGGGCAGTGAATTCCCGATTGTCATCTTACCGGTGACAAGAAGTTATTATCGGATGTTACGTAGAAATTTGATCTACACAGCGATTACCAGAAGTAAACAATCCTTGATCCTTTGCGGGGAAGTAGATGCGCTTAAAATGGGCGTAGAAAGAGCGGATGAACTCTCTAGACAAACAACCTTATGCCAAAAGCTCCAAGAATCGATTACAGCTAGACCAAATGCTGGAGAAAATCATGAATCAATCGTTCCCAAAGCAGCAGAAGGTGAAAATTCTACCGATGGCTTGTCCTACGAGGATCTATTCATACAGGAAGATCCAATGATTGGCATGGAAAACGTTTCACCTTATGATTTTATGTTGAATGACTAACACTATAAATGTTCACAGGAGGTGGGACACTCTTTGCGGACATTTTCGTTACTGAAAGGACAGCCTGTTTTTAATACAAAAAGCGGCCAGAAAATTGGTGAGGTTTGTGATTTATGTATCTCAAGTAACGGTAAGGTAAAGGGCTTATTGATTAAAAAAGGCGTTTTTTTCAAACAAACCTTTTTTCTGGACATCGAGAAAGTGGCTTCCTTCGGCTTAGATGGAATAATGATTGATGACGACGGCCATTTGGTAAAACTGAAAGATGACCCAGAATATACACTTACTCATCAGCATTCTCTAGATGGAATGATGATGCTATCTAAGAGCGGGGAATCGCTTGGATTGTTAAAAGATGTATATTTTCAGGAAGAATTGGGCACAATCATAGGGTACGAAATCACGGATGGCTTCTTTTCGGATCTTACGGAAGGCAAACAAGTCATTCAATCCGGGAAGCCCTTAGCTATCGGAAAGGATGCCATTATCGTAGATGTAAATAATACGTGAGGTGTCTTTCCATGTTTAAGTGTCCCAATTGTCAAAGTAAGGATATCGGTAAAATTGGTATCAACCAATATTATTGCTGGAGTTGCTTTATTGAACTTACAGTAAACAAAGGCCTAATCAGTACCCATCAAGTCGAAGAAGACGGGTCACTTAGTTCCTTAGATGATTTGTTTGAAGAAGAAGAGCGTCGTTACACCCTTTAAGATAAAAAAGCGAAACGCTTGTGTTAGACCGTTATCAAAGTTAACCATGAAACTTATTTAACGTCTATTAAAGAGGTGAAACGTATGAATAAAATGATGACGACGACGATGATTGCTATTGGTGCTGGGATGGCTGCCTATACTGTGGCCTCAAGAAACAATATGATGTCAGCCCGAAATATGAAAAGAATGACAAAGAAAGTAAGGCGCGCGATATTTTAGAACTGAATCCCCCCTCAAATTCGAGGGGGATTTTTGCGTTTCGGTTCATACCTGTTAACATGCGCTACCGCTTTTCTGATGCATAATTCCACCAAGTGTCTCTAAAACTAACATGAATGGGAGGCTTAACACGTGGAGATTCAAATGAAATGGTATTACCGCATCGGGTTTTTACTCCTTTTATTAATTGCCATCTATGTGTTTCTAAAAATCCGCTTTGTTTGGATGCCTGTCTTTAGGGTAGCTATAATTATTATCCTCCCCTTTGTAATCGGAGGATTTATCACCTATTTGCTGCATCCAATTGTCGAAAAATTACACCAAAAAGGCTTGCATCGAGGGCTCGCTATTTTTCTTATTTATATTTTATTTTTTGGTGGTCTGGGCATTTGCATATATAAGGGAATTCCGGCGATGATCGACCAAATAAAAGACCTCTCTGAGAGCGCGCCAGTTTTAGCAGAGCAATACAGAGGTTGGGTTGATAAACTTCAATCGCATACAAGAGAATGGCCCGACGGCTTGCAAACTAGAATTGATGATGGGATTGATGCGTTTGAAGAAAAGCTTGACTCCTTGTTGTCAGTCATTGTAAATATTTTAATTAGTTTTTTTAATTCTGCTTTAATTATGATGATCATTCCATTCATTGCCTTTTATATGCTAAAGGATTTTCAATTGATTAAACGATCCCTATGGTATATTACCCCTAAACAGTGGAGGAAGAAGGGGACACTTTTCCTAAAAGACGTTGATGAATCGCTGGGCAGCTACATAAGAGGTCAACTCCTGGTATGTGTGATCATTGGCAGTGTCTCAGCCCTTTTGTTTTGGATATTTCATCTAAAGTACTCTTTAATTTTGGGCTTGATTGTTGGAGTGACCAATGTCATTCCCTATTTTGGACCCATCATCGGAGCTGTCCCAGCAATCATCATCGCTGCCACATCTTCCGTAAAATTAGTTGTGATTACAATGGTGATTGTTTTTGGGCTTCAATTTCTAGAAGGAAACATCCTTTCTCCATTGATTGTAGGTAAAAGTCTTCATATGCACCCCTTAATAATCATGATGGCGTTAACCGCTGGGGGGGAAGTCGGTGGAATACTTGGACTTATCTTGGCTGTTCCTGTTTTAGTGGTAATAAAAGTGGCTATTATTCACGCGAAAAATCATTTTATTCGCAGGAAAGCAAAAGAACCTTCCACATAAGCGGGTGATAGATTGACAAACTTTTTTCGGGTAGCTATAATTCGTGATATAGAATGATTATTTGTATGAAAATGTTGAAGGATTGAGTATGTTGTAGACCATCTGTAACGCATTTGCGTAGAAGAGAGGAGCTTCCCTGGCTGAAAGAAGCTCTAGATGAAGGACGACAGAAAGCTAATCTGGAGTGCAGCTAACCACTGCCGTATTCCTGCGTTAAGGGATTATTGAGAGATGGATACGTGTTTTGTATCCGTAATCAGGGTGGTACCGCGAGACAAGCTCTCGTCCCTGTTTTTGGGATGAGGGCTTTTTTGTGTGCTTTTTTATTAAAAAGGGAGGTCTAATAATGAAAAATTTAACAGGTTCACAAATTCGTTCGATGTTTTTAGAGTTTTTTAGTAAAGAAAAAGGTCATACTATTGAACCGAGTGCATCACTTGTGCCGCATGATGATCCATCACTATTATGGATTAACAGTGGGGTTGCAACTTTAAAGAAGTATTTTGATGGACGTGTCGTTCCTGAAAATCCTAGAATTACAAATGCGCAGAAATCTATCAGAACCAATGACATTGAAAATGTCGGAAAAACAGCCCGCCACCATACATTCTTTGAAATGCTCGGTAACTTTTCAATCGGTGAATATTTTAAAGTAGAAGCTATTGAATGGGCATGGGAATTCTTAACGTCTGAAAATTGGATTGGCTGGGATCCAGAACTTCTCTCGGTTACGATCCATCCTGAAGATCACGAAGCCTTTGAAATCTGGCATAACACCATCGGTCTCCCGGAGGAGCGCATTATTCGCCTCGAAGGAAACTTCTGGGATATTGGTGAAGGCCCAAGCGGTCCGAATACAGAAATTTTCTATGACCGAGGTCCAGAGTATGGAAATGATCCTACGGATCCTGAACTCTACCCAGGTGGTGAAAATGACCGTTATCTTGAGGTCTGGAACCTAGTATTTTCTCAATTTAATCATAACCCGGATGGTACCTATACACCGCTGCCAAAGAAAAATATTGATACTGGAATGGGATTAGAACGAATGGCTTCCGTTGTTCAAAACGTCCCTACCAATTTTGATACAGATTTATTTATCCCTATTATTCGTGCAACAGAAGAGATTTCCGGCGAAAAATACGGACAGAACAAAGAGACCGATGTTGCCTTCAAAGTAATTGCAGACCATATTCGTACGGTTGCCTTTGCAGTCGGCGATGGGGCATTGCCTTCAAATGAAGGTCGTGGCTATGTACTGCGCCGCTTACTTCGCAGGGCTGTTCGGTATGCTAAACAAATTAATATTAATCGTCCATTTATGTTTGAACTCGTTCCTGTCGTAGGCGAAATCATGGATGATTTCTATCCAGAAGTGAAAGACAAGACCGATTTTATTCAAAAAGTCATCAAAAGTGAGGAAGAACGCTTCCATGAAACACTTCATGAAGGCTTAGCGATTTTAGCAACTGTGATTAAGAAGGAAAAAGAGACAGGCAGTGAAACCATCACTGGTGCGGATATTTTCCGACTTTATGACACATATGGGTTCCCGGTTGAATTAACAGAGGAATATGCTGAAGAAGAGGGCATGAAGGTTGATCATGAAGGCTTTGAAGTAGAAATGGAGCAACAGCGTGAGCGTGCCCGAGCAGCAAGACAAGATGTCGACTCTATGCAGGTCCAAGGCGGTGTCCTTAGAGATGTTAAGGTCGAAAGTAAGTTTGTCGGCTATGACGAACTTAAAACGAATTCTATTGTGGCAGCAATCATTAAAAATGGTGAACTTGTCGACAAAGCATCGAGCGGTGAGGAAGTTCAGCTAATTCTAGATGTGACACCGTTTTATGCAGAGAGTGGCGGACAAATTGCTGACCGTGGTTTGATAACAGGTGTAGATTCTAGTATAACGGTTAAGGATGTTCAAAAAGCACCAAATGGTCAAAACCTTCACCAAATAGTTGTGAAATCAGGAACATTAACAACGAACGACAAGGTGACAGCTGAAGTTGATGCTGAAAACCGCGTGAAAATTATTAAAAACCATACAGCGACCCATTTGTTACACCAAGCCTTAAAAGACGTTCTAGGCGAACATGTGAACCAAGCTGGTTCCCTTGTAGAACCAGATCGTCTTCGCTTTGACTTTTCGCATTTTGGTCAAATTAAACCAGAAGAACTTGAACAAGTCGAGAAAATCGTCAATGAAAAAATCTGGAGAAACATCGAGCTGGACATCAGCCTAAAGCCAATTGCTGAAGCAAAAGAAATGGGGGCAATGGCTCTTTTTGGAGAAAAATATGGTGATATTGTCCGTGTAGTAAGGGTTGGCGATTATAGCCTAGAGCTTTGCGGCGGCTGCCATGTTCCAAATACATCTGTGATTGGGTTGTTTAAAATTATTTCTGAAGGCGGAATTGGTGCTGGAACGAGAAGGATTGAAGCGGTAACCGGTGAATCAGCTTACAAATCATTAAATGAGCAAGTGAGCTTGTTAAAGGATGCAGCTGAGAAACTAAAAACCAATCCGAAAGAAATTGTTAATAGAATTGATAGTTTAATGCTAGAAATCAAACAACTTCACAGAGAAAACGAATCTCTTTCAACAAAACTTGGGAATATTGAAGCCGGAAATCTCGTATCAAAGGCGAAAGAAATTGATGGGGTAACAGTGTTAGCTGCAAATGTTCAAGGTGCTGATATGAATAACTTAAGAAATATGGCTGATGATTTGAAGCAAAAACTGGGCTCGGTCGTAATTGTTTTGGGTAGTGCCCATGAAGGAAAGGTTAACTTAATTGCAGCAGTTACCAAGGATTTAATTGAAAAAGGTTATCATGCTGGAAAGTTGATCAAAGAAGTTGCTTCTCGCTGCGGCGGCGGCGGCGGCGGTCGTCCTGACATGGCTCAAGCAGGTGGTAAGGATCCGGAAAAACTGGATGCTGCACTTCAATTCGTTGATGAATGGGTAAAATCCATTTGATAATAGGACAAAGTAGTGTAAAATGTAGGTAACTAAGCTAAAAAGCGGAAGTGCCCAGGCGCTTCCGCTAGACAATACAATTCTCTCCTCAAATAAAAAGCGAGGTGTATGCAATGAGCTCATTTGACAAAACGATGCGATTTAATTTTCCTGAAGAACCGTTTGAGCATGATATAAATGACGTTCTTCTTCAAGTTTATGAAGCTTTGCAGGAAAAAGGCTACAATCCGATCAACCAAATTGTTGGTTATCTTTTATCAGGAGATCCTGCCTATATTCCGCGTCATCGCGATGCCCGCAATATTATTCGCAAGCTTGAACGAGATGAAATTATTGAAGAATTAGTGAAATCCTATCTAAAACAACAGCGAGAGGGTTAATGCATGCGCGTATTGGGTTTAGATGTAGGCACTAAGACAGTCGGTGTCGCTTTAAGCGATGAATTTGGCTGGACTGCCCAGGGCCTTACAACTCTCAAAATCAATGAAGAAAAAAATGTGTTTGGTTTTGAGGAAATTGGTCAATTAATAAAAGAGTATCAAGTAGATACGGTTGTCATCGGTCTGCCTAAGAACATGAACGGGACGATTGGACCGCGCGCAGAAGCGAGTATGCAATATGCAAGAGAAATTGAAAGTAAATTTGCAGTGCCAACTGTCCTTTGGGATGAGCGTCTAACAACAATGGCAGCTGAGCGCGTATTACTTGAAGCCGATGTAAGTCGGAAAAAACGTAAGAAAGTAATTGATAAGATGGCTGCAGTGATGATCCTGCAAGGCTATCTGGATAGTAAAAATTAATGAGGTGAAGAAATGGCACATGATCACGAACACGAACATGATGAAGAACAATTTATTACACTAGTAGACGAAAATGGTAACGAACAATTACATGAAGTGCTTTTTACTTTTGATTCTGATGAGTTCGAAAAATCTTATGTATTCTTTTATCCTGTAGGATCTTTTGATGATGATGAAGAAGATGTTGATATTCATGTTTACGCTTATATTCCTACGGAAGATGGCGGATATGGTCCGTTATTGCAAATTGAAACGGACGAGGAATGGGACATGGTTGAAGAAGTGTTCAATACCTTCAATGAGGACCAAGAAGCGGAAGAAGAATAGAATATGGATAAACCGGCTGGTTTAATAGCCGGTTTTTTTTTGTCTTTATTGTATTAAAAACTGACAAATTTATTGTTAAATTGACATTTTTCTTACTATGTGCTGAAATAATTAAGATGTCTATTTTTTTAATGTTACACATTAGTAGTTTACAAAACCTAGATCTGCGTCGGTATAAAGGGAAGGGGGAGTCAAATGACAACAGACAAAAAAGATGTTATCCGTAAAAAAATGCTTGAACATCAAAACGAAGCAAAAGTTGTCAGAAAAATTGTTTTGATTATTTCAATTTTATTGCTATTATTAATAGTCTTAATTAGTGGTGGAGGATATTTGTACATAGAATCAGCACTTAATCCTGTTGACGCAGGTAGTAAGAAACTGAAAACAGTGGATATTCCGATTGGCTCATCAGTCACAGGTATCGGCGAAAAGTTAGAATCAAGTGGGATCATAAAAAGTGCAAAAGTATTTAAATATTATGTAAAGCTAAAGAATGAAGGCGGGTTTATGGCAGGGGAGTATCAACTAAGTCCTTCCATGGATGTCCCCGAAATTGTTAGCCGTCTAAAAACCGGTAAGGTACTGGCTAAGGCCAGTTTCAAAATTACCATTCCTGAAGGAAAACAACTGAAAGAAATTGCGGCCATGATGGCAAAAGCAACCAAACAGAAGGAAGATGTTGTTTTTAATAAATTAAATGACAAAGAATTTATTAAAACGCTAATGGCTAAATATCCGGATATATTAACCGAGGAAATCTTAAATTCTTCAGTAAAATATCCACTGGAAGGTTATTTATTCCCGGCGACCTATCCGTTCTACAAAAATAATCCCTCTGTTGAAGAAATGGTCACTGCTATGCTTGATAAAACCCGGACGATTGTATCTGCCTATTCAGAGCAAAGTAAGAAAAAAAAGCTATCTGTTCATCAACTATTAACCATGGCCTCATTAGTTGAAGAGGAAGCGACCGAAAAAGCGGACCGTAAAACGATTGCGAGTGTTTTTTATAATCGGATCGAAAAGGGTATGATGCTCCAAACCGATCCGACCGTTCTCTATGCTCAAGGGAAACACAAGGAAAGGGTGTTATATGAAGATCTTGAAGTGGATTCACCATATAACACATACCAAAATACGGGTCTGCCTCCAGGTCCAATTGCCAATGCCGGAAAATCTTCGATTGAAGCATCACTTGAGCCTGAGAAGACTGACTATTATTATTTCTTGGCAACGGCAGATGGTGATGTTATTTTTACAAAAACTCTGGAAGAGCATAATAAGGAAAAAGCAAAGCATATTACAAGTAAAAATTAATTGCATTACGGAGGAAATGTTATCATTCCTCCGTTTTTCTATTGAAATATTATACTGATCTATGTTAAAATAGTTCAAGTGTTTTAATAAATGATCCATAGCGTAACTCACAGTAAGGTAACCTGGCCATAGCTGCCTGGAACGCATTATGTCGGAATTCTACCCGTTAATGCTGAAGATTACTGTGAACGCTATTTTTTCATGTCTAAATAGTTTTATCTATAGAAATAATAAAAGTATTTGACTTAGAGAATTGCTAGCCCAAGCGCAATTCTTATTAGGGATAGAGGTGAGGGCAGCTTGTTAAATGAGAAGCTGCATTCTTATATTGAAGGTCTTATTTCTGAACGAAATCTATTGTTTACAGAAATGGAAAACTATGCGAGTGTTCATAATGTTCCTATTATGGAACTGTCAGGTATAGAAACGATGCTGCAATTATTACGAATTCACGATTCAAAGAAAATACTTGAGGTGGGAACAGCGATAGGTTATTCTGCTTTACGAATGGCAGAGGCGCTCCCAAATGCCCAAATTGTTACAATCGAGCGCGATGTGGACCGTATACACTTGGCTGAACAGTTTATCAGTCGCTCGGAACATAGTCATCAAATCACTTTAATCAAGGGTGATGCACTTGAGGTTGAGGATGCCGTAAGTGGACATGCCTCTTTTGACGCGATTTTTATTGATGCAGCGAAGGGTCAATATAAAAAGTTTTTTGAAATTTATTCTAAATATCTAACGGATAATGGTCTAATTATTACCGATAATGTTTTGTTTAAAGGCCTGGTTGCAGAACCTGTAATTGAAACAAAAAGAATACGGAATCTCGTCAAAAAGATTGATGAATTTAATCACTGGTTAATGAATCATCCGGATTTTGATTCTGTTATATTGCCCGTCGGGGACGGGGTTGCGATAAGCAAAAGGAGAGGTGATAGGATATGAAAAAATCAGAATTACTGGTAACTCCTTTGACTGTCAATGATATCTTGCCATTATGTGAAGCTGGTGCAGACGCATTTGTGGTCGGTGAACAACGGTATGGCTTACGACTTGCAGGGGAATTTAACCGAGAAGATGTCCAAAAGGCGATCCAACTAGCCCACTCAAAAGGGAAAAAAGTATATGTGGCCATGAATGCGATTTTTCATAATGAAAAAATTGAAGAGCTCGGCGAATATATTCAATTTGTGTCAGTGGCAAAGGCTGATGCGATCATTTTTGGTGATCCTGCTGTTTTAATGACGGCAAGAGAAGTTGCCCCAGATATGAAACTGCACTGGAGTACCGAAACAACAGGAACAAACTGGTACACTTGCAATTATTGGGGTAGAAAAGGTGCGAAACGGGCAGTGATAGCTCGAGAAATTAATATGGATGCGATCGTTGAAATGAAAGAAAATGCGGAAGTGGAAATCGAAGTGCAGGTTCACGGTATGAGCTGTATGTTCCAATCCAAACGTTCGCTTCTAGGAAATTATTATGAGTACCAAGGAAAAGTAATGGAAATTGAAAATCGAAATATGCAAGAAAACATGTTCTTACATGATAAGGAACGAGAAAATAAATATCCAATCTTTGAAGACGAAAACGGTACACATATTATGAGTCCAAATGATATTTGTATCATTGATGAACTTCAAGAGATGCTTGAAGCGGGTGTCGACTCGTTTAAAATCGACGGAATCCTAAAAAGCTCTGAATATATTCTTGCAGTAACTAAGGCTTACCGTGAAGCAATTGATTTGTTTAGCGAAGACCCGGACGCTTATGAAGATAAAAAGGACGAGTTGTTAGCGGCAATTGAAGAAATTCAGCCGGCCAATCGTTCATTAGATACAGGATTTTATTTCAAAGAGACGGTTTATTAAAAGAAGAAAAGCAGAAGTCCCTGCTCAGGGGCGCTGTAGCTAGACATTAATTAATTGGAGGGGTTCAGCTGTGAATACAGTTAAAGATAAGATTTCTGAAATTATCGACGGAAAACGTGTCATTATTAAGAAGCCGGAACTCCTTGCTCCAGCAGGTAATCTTGAAAAATTAAAAATTGCTGTACATTATGGTGCAGATGCCGTATTTATCGGCGGCCAAGAATATGGACTTCGTTCAAATGCCGATAACTTTACCTTCGAAGAAATGAAGGAAGGCGTGGAGTTTGCAAGAGCATACGGAGCAAGAATTTACGTGACCACCAACATTTTCTCTCATAATGAAAATTTGGACGGTTTAGATGAATATATCCTTGGGTTGAAGGAAACTGGGATTGCGGGAATAATTGTCGCTGACCCGTTAATTATTGAAACTTGCCGCCGTCTTGCTCCGGAAATTGAAATCCATATAAGCACACAGCAATCACTCTCCAACTGGAAAGCTGCCCAGTTTTGGAAAGAGGCAGGGGCAGAACGTGTTGTCTTGGCACGTGAAGTAAGTGCAGAAGAAATTAGAGAAATGAAAGAAAAGGTCGATGTTGAGATTGAAACCTTTATTCATGGGGCGATGTGTATTGCCTATTCCGGACGTTGTACTTTGAGCAACCATATGACTGCAAGGGATTCGAACCGCGGTGGCTGCTGTCAATCATGCCGCTGGGATTATGACCTTTACAAGTTAGAAGGCAGTAACCAGGAAGTTGCCCTTTATGAAGAAGGTGACGCTCCGTTTGCAATGAGCCCGAAGGATCTTAATCTAATTCAAGCCATTCCACAAATGATCGAACTAGGTATCGATAGTTTGAAAATCGAAGGCCGAATGAAATCGATTCATTATATCGCAACCGTTGTCAGTGTTTATCGGAAAGTGATCGATGCCTATTGCGCGGATCCTGAGAATTTTGTCATTCAGAAAGACTGGCTATTGGAACTCGACAAATGTGCAAACCGGGAAACGGCTCCTGCATTTTTTGAAGGTGTGCCAGGGTATAAAGAGCAAATGTTTGGTAATCATAGCAAGAAGACAAATTTTGAATTTGTAGGCCTTGTTCTGGATTATGACGAAGAAACTAAAATGGTTACACTTCAACAACGTAATCATTTTAAACCAGGGGAAGAAGTTGAGTTTTTCGGACCTGAGATACAAAACTTTACC
Source organism: Bacillus sp. AFS031507 (assembly GCF_002584635.1). Taxonomy (NCBI): domain Bacteria; kingdom Bacillati; phylum Bacillota; class Bacilli; order Caryophanales; family Bacillaceae; genus Bacillus; species Bacillus sp. AFS031507. The sequence continues at coordinate 20,371 of NZ_NUOW01000030.1, read as the reverse complement.
CATGTCATTGATAAAATCTGGGATGAAAAAGGTATTGAATTGGACGCAGCAAGACATCCACTTCAAATTGTACAATTTAAAGTGGACAAACCGGTCTACCCTAACAACATGATGCGAAAGGAGAACTAGCATGATGCGCAAACCCGTTGTTATTGGTGTAACCGGCGGCTCCGGCTCCGGAAAAACCAGTGTAACAAAAGCAATTTATGAAAGTTTGAAAGATCATTCCATTTTGGTGCTAGAACAGGATTATTATTATAAGGACCAGAGTGATTTACCATTTGAAGCACGTTTGAAGACAAATTACGATCATCCACTTGCCTTTGATAACGACTTACTGATCGAACATATCGAAAAGCTTTTACGCTATGAGACGATTCAAAAACCGGTTTATGATTATTCAATTCACACCCGTTCTGACAAAGTGATTCCAGTTCAACCCCAAGATGTTATTATTTTAGAGGGAATCTTAGTACTTGAGGACGAGCGACTCCGGAATTTAATGGACATCAAGTTGTACGTTGATACAGATGCTGATTTAAGAATAATCCGCCGTTTGACTCGTGATATTAGAGATCGCGGGCGGACGTTTGATTCTGTCATTGACCAATACTTAAATGTTGTTCGTCCGATGCATAACCAATTTATTGAGCCTACGAAGAGATATGCAGATATTATTATCCCTGAAGGCGGCCATAACCATGTGGCGATTGATTTAATGGTCACAAAAATTCAAACAATTCTTGAACAAAAGTCAATTTTATGAAACAATAACAAAAGAAAAGTCTAAATAGAAAAATTCAGACTGGAAAAATTATTTTTGTTGCGCGCCCTTTTATTTAAGGACGCGCTACTATCTATTATGCCGATTGGCATAATATTACATATTTTACATACACAATTCTTAATGAATAGAAGGAGTGAGGGTTTTGGCAACAGAGAAAGTATTTCCAATGACACAAGCAGGTAAAGAAAAACTTGTCCAAGAACTTGAATACTTAAAATCAGTGAAACGTAAAGAAGTGGTTGAAAGAATTAAAATCGCAAGAAGTTTCGGGGATTTATCTGAAAACTCTGAGTATGATTCTGCGAAAGAAGAACAGGCTTTTGTTGAAGGGCGTATAACAACTTTAGAAAATATGGTTCGCAATGCGAAGATTATTGCAGAAGCCGCTATGGCGAGTGACTCTGTAACATTAGGAAGTTCCGTTACATTTGTTGAGCTCCCAGATGGGGATGAAGAAACGTATTCCATTGTTGGAAGCGCTGAAGCTGATCCATTTGAAGGGAAGATATCAAACGATTCACCAATCGCTAAAAGCCTTTTAGGTAAAAAAGTAGGCGACCAAGTATCGGTTCAAACTCCCGGCGGTGAAATGAGCGTCCGTATCGTCAGCATTAAATAATCGAAATTATAACTATTCTTTTGAATATTGTTTGAAATAAGAAAACCTCGTCAAAACTTTTGACGAGGTGTTTTTTATGTGGCGAAGACGAGCCATTGGGTGGCTTATTATTTCTATTACAGGTTTGTTGTTGCTTTTAGTACGTTTAATGCAAATTCAGTTAATTGAGACAGAGACCTTTTCTAAACATAACGTAAATTTACTTGAAGAAAGTGTCAAACAAAGAACTCAAGAACTGGTAATTGATAATGGCAGAGGTAACTTTCTTGACCGAAATGGTGCAATGCTCACGCATAAAAAGGTGGCAGTTCTCGTCCTTTTTCCCTTTTTGAAAAAAATGGATTGGGAGACCGACAAGGTTTCAAGTATTTCTGGAATACCAGTAACTGTCCTTAAAATGGCTGTTGAAGGGGCGAAAAAGCCTTTTGCCTATGGGGACCCTGAACCATATGAACTTACTAGTTCACAAATGGAAAGAATCAATAGCTTAAAAATACCTGGTGTATTTGCGATAGAAAAAAAGTTTGAACGTGCCCAAGTACCAGCGGAACAGTTGCTTGGGATGACAGGTGAAAATTCTAAAGAGTTAAAGAAGCGATATCCGAGTAAGGAATTGTCGGAGAAAACCTTAATTGGCGTGTCTGGGCTGGAGGAAAGTTTTGATGAATTCCTGCTCCCTGAAGGTAAATCAAAGCTGGTTTATCATGTAGACGGCGGTGGTGCACCGCTTTTTGGAATTAATGTAAGATATGTAGATCCGGCAAATCCGTTTTATCCTGTCAATATTCGGACAACCCTGGATAGGACACTTCAGCAAAAAGCGGAGAATTTAGTTGACCACTATCAGATAAAAAAAGGGGGCTTGGTTCTCCTTAATATTCAGGATAATAGCGTGTTGTCACTTGTTTCGCGGCCAACGATTAATAAAAATGACCCTTACAATGGTGCTGGAATGACAAATATGATGTTGAAACAACAGATAATGGGCTCAGTTTTCAAAACGGTTGTAGCGGCTGCTGCCATAGACCATAATCTTGATGACCCGAAGCGTCTATTTGATTGCAGTAAGAAAATCAATGGTAAACCAGAGTTAATATACAATTATGGAATGTTGGATTTCACGAATAGCTTTGCAAGGAGTTGTAATCGTACCTTTGGAGAGCTAGCTAGTGAATTACAAAAAATAAATCCCAACCTTTTAGAAGATTATGCAGAAAAGTTGTCGCTTACCGGTTCGGTTGGCTGGCAGGGGGATATCTATCATACGAATGATTTTAAACAGCTCGCTGATGAGGATAAAGGAAGAGTGTTTCTTTCTGAGGACGCTAGGAAGGACGCTAATTTCGCCGCGATGTCCGGAATTGGACAACATGAAGTACGGGCTACCCCTTTAGCCGTCGCTAATATGATGGCGACGATCGCAAGGGGTGGTGAAAAAGAGATGGTTAGGGTCGTATCAAAAATTGAATACAAAAACGGTACGACGATGGTTAATTTTCCGGAGCAAAGCTTCCAGGGAGATACCATTTCTCCCTATACCGCGATGAAGTTGCAAAAGTTATTGCGGGAAGTTGTCTTGAACCCGAATGGCACAGGAAGATGGTTTAAGGACTTGCCTTATGAGGTAGCAGGAAAATCAGGCACAGCTGAAACAGGAAAATATGAAGCAGGCAGGCAGTTGCATAATAAATGGTTCGCTGGTTACTTTCCTTACGAGAATCCCAAATATGTACTTGTGGCAGTGAATTTGGATGTACTAGATACAGAGGGCGGGGTAAATTTGTTGTTTGCTGATATGGTTAAAATGCTGTATGAAAAAGATAAAGGGATGCAATAGGTAATGTTTTTTCCTTCAAGTTCTCATAAAATCATGTTAGAATATTGAGAGTCTATAAATGTCTGGCTCCTGTACCAAGGGAGCTTCCGTATTTATTTTAGGAGGGAATTAATTTGACTAATGATTTGAATTCTAATTCGCGTTCAGGTTACCGTTCGAAAAGAAAAAAGACCAATATCGTCTTAAATAGTTTAATTATCGTTGTGCTCTTACTAATTATTTTTGTCGCATATAATATCTTTGCTACTGGAAATGACAATGCATCACCAAAAAAGGAAAGTACAAAAACAGAGCAAAAGGATAATAAAGATGAACAAAAAGAGTCTGAAACTGTCACTACAAATGACGATGACAGTGTAACTGATCCTGCTGCCGAAGAAGAACTAAGTGAAGATGCTGCGACAACAGAGGATTCTTCCACATCGGAGGATAATACGACACCGGAAGGTGCAGATGAATCACAGGCTGTCGTGACAGAGGGAGACGGCAATTCGAATGTGGTGAAAGCAACTGAAAATCCTGCTTGGCAACCTGTTGGTACATCGCAAACAGGCGAGCATACTCCAGTTTATGACCAGTCTTCGGCTGACTGGCAAGAAATGTTGAATGCCATTTCTTATGCAACTGGTTTAGACAAAGGTAATATGACCGTTTATTGGCTGGGAAGAGATAGATCTACAACAAATGGCTCGTTTGGCACCGTCGCTTCAAAGGATAAACAGCAAAAGTTTAATGTATATCTCCAATGGGTTGATGGTCAAGGTTGGAAACCTACCAAGGTAGAAGAACTGGCTGAATTAAATCAGTAATCGATATTGAAAAAGCCTCTCGAAATCTCGAGAGGTTTTTTGCGGTATTTTAGACATTTCGAGGCATTCTCACAACGAAAATATTGACGAATTTGTAAAATATGATAAGTTGGGAACAGGTTTTTCACGAACCCATAGTATACTCATAGGATTGATGTATTCAATTAGGAGTGAATATGTAAGAAGGTGCAGCACATTGTAGCATGCTTTTATCAAAAGCGGTAGAATAGTGTTTGCGGATACAATGTATGGTTCCGAGGAAGATTATAAGCAGTAAATCTGATAATAATTATGAATACAAGAAAGAGGTCACAGTATGAAAATCGCAATCATTGGAGCAATGGAAGAAGAAGTAACTTTACTTAGAGATAATATCGACAATCAAACACAGGAAACTATAGCAGGCTGTGAATTTACCTTTGGAAAAATGCATGGAGTGGATGTCATTCTGCTTCGTTCTGGAATTGGTAAGGTCAACGCTGCCATGTCATCTACTATACTGCTTGAGAAATATAAGCCTGATTGCATCATCAATACAGGGTCTGCTGGTGGCTTTAATCCTGCACTAAATGTAGGAGATGCCGTTATTTCAACGGAGGTTCGCCATCATGATGTAGATGTAACTGCTTTTGGTTATGAATATGGCCAGGTTCCGCAGTTGCCAGCAGCCTTTTTAGCGGACGAAAAATTAATTACAGTCGCAGAAGCAGCAGCATCAGAACTTGAAAACTTCCAAATTGTTAAAGGCCTAATTGTCACTGGAGATTCCTTTATGGAGGACCCTGTCCGTGTCGATTTTGTCCGGTCAAAATTTCATGACCTGCAAGCCGTGGAAATGGAAGCAGCGGCAATCGCACAAGTAGCTCATCGATTTGGAGTACCTTTTGTCATTATTCGCTCACTTTCTGATATTGCTGGAAAAGAATCTGAAGTTTCTTTTGACCAATTTATCGATAAAGCGGCAACTAATTCTGCGACATTAGTTATGAAAATGGTGGCAGCTTTACGATAGTTAGTAGAGGTGGAAAAATGAAGGTTTACAAAAATGTACATGAACTAATTGGGCATACACCTATTGTCGAGATAACACAATTTCCTTTGTCTGAGGGAGTTCGAATTTTTGCAAAACTAGAATTTATGAACCCTGGAGGCAGTGTAAAAGACCGCCTTGGGATCGAACTGTTAAACGAAGCTTTTTCAAGTGGGAAATTGCAGGCGGGCGGAACAGTTATTGAGCCAACGGCAGGGAATACCGGGATTGGCCTAGCGCTTGCGGCTATAAACAAAGGAATTCAAGTAATATTATGTGTTCCTGAAAAGTTTAGTATCGAAAAGCAAGAGCTGATGAAAGCACTAGGGGCCAAAATCGTTCACACGCCAACAGAAATGGGGATGAAGGGCGCGATTGCAAAGGCTGAGGAGCTTCTAAAAGAAATTCCAGGGTCCTATTGCCCGCAGCAATTTGCCAACCCTGCTAACCCCGCTACGTATTATAAAACGCTTGGCCCTGAACTCTGGGATCAAATGGACGGTCAAATTGATATATTTGTTGCTGGCGCAGGTACAGGCGGAACATTTATGGGGACTGCTCGGTATTTAAAGGACCATAAAAAAGCAGTTAAAACGGTTATCGTTGAACCGGAAGGATCGATCCTAAATGGCGGGGAATCTGGTCCGCATCGGACCGAAGGCATCGGAATGGAGTTCTTGCCAGGGTATATGGACCCGGACTACTTTGATGCAATCCATACTGTTCCGGATGTGACAGCCTTCAACCATGTAAAGGAATTAGTTGTAAAGGAAGGACTTCTAGTCGGCAGTTCTTCTGGTGCCGCTTTTTATGCTGCACTTAAAGAGGCAGAAAAGGCAATGCCTGGTACAAATATTGTGGTTATTTTTCCAGACGGCAGTGAGCGTTACTTAAGTAAGAAGATTTTTGAAGGAGGAATTTAAAATGAAAAGAAAAACGCAATTAATTCATGGAGGAATTAGTAACGATCCAGCTACTGGTGCAGTTACCTTTCCCATTTATCAAGTGAGTACATTTAAGCAAGAAGGTGTCGGCGGGCATAAAGGCTTCGAATATTCACGAACAGGAAATCCGACCAGACATGCGCTTGAGGAATTGATCAAAGAACTTGAAGGAGGCAAGGCTGGATTTGCCTTTGGCTCTGGAATGGCAGCTATGACAGCTGTGATGATGCTGTTTAACAGTGGGGATCATGTGATATTAACTGATGATGTTTACGGCGGCTCGTTTCGGGTAATGACGAAAGTATTGAATCGATTGGGAATTGACTCTACCTTTGTGGATACAAGTAAATCTGAAACGATATTAAGCGCGATTCGACCAAATACAAGAGCCATTCATTTAGAAACACCTACAAACCCGCTTCTAAAGATTACTGATATTGAAGCAGTCGCAAAGCTTGCAAAAGAACATAATCTTTTAACTATTGTTGATAACACATTTTCGACGCCATATTGGCAAAACCCTATCGAACTTGGGGCGGATATTGTCTTGCATAGTGCCACAAAATACCTTGGCGGCCACAGTGATGTTGTCGCAGGTTTAGCTGTGGTAAATAGTGAAAAGCTTGCTGAGGAGCTCCATTTTGTGCAAAATTCTACCGGTGGGATCTTGGGTCCGCAAGATTCATGGCTGTTAATTCGCGGAATTAGAACACTCGGAATTCGCTTGGAAGAGATGGAAGCAAATACGAAAGCAATTGTGGAATTTTTACAAGGGCACACAAATGTAAAAAAAGTTTACTACCCAGGAATTGAAACCCATCCCAATCATCAGATCGCTAAAAAACAAACAAGAGGGTTTGGCGGTATGGTTTCGTTTGATGTCGGGAGTGCCGAAAATGCAGACAAATTACTTAGTAAAGTGAAATATTTTACCTTGGCAGAAAGCCTTGGCGCAGTTGAAAGCTTAATCTCAGTACCAGCAAGGATGACCCATGCGTCAATTCCAGCAGAGCGCCGAGCTGAACTAGGGATTACCGATGGCCTAGTAAGAATCTCAGTAGGCCTAGAAGACGTAGAAGACCTTATTGAAGACCTAGAGAATGCATTAAAATGATTGAGTGTCAGGCACCATGTGAAAAATTCACATGGTGCCTGACACCTTTTTGGGCTTTTGAATTAATTTAAAAAATTTTCCATAAAAAGGTTTACAAAGGATTTGTGTGTGGATATAATTACCGTAGTAAGTAAAAAATTCCAAAAAGGAGGTCGAAGAAAATGATGTTTACATTAACTGGAGCGATGGCGTTAAACGGAATGGTATCAGCAACTGGAATGATCGCAACAATTGAATATGAATATCAAACATTCGACCAGTCTGGAATGGATTGCTTAATTTTAAATTAAGTTACTATACATATCCATGCCGCAGGGAGAATGACGTCTTGCGGTATTTTTGTGCCTAAAAAACCAGAGCCGCAGGGATACTCTTCTGCGGCCTTTTTGTGCCCTTTTTACGAGCATTTTGGATATGTACAGCATAAATTGAATTTGTTGCGATTTCACTACAAATGATTACTTAAAGGAGGTGGTTAATCATGACCCTAAATATATTCTTTTTTTCAATTACTTTTAAAAAACTTGAAGTGAGTCTTGAAGAGGCAGTAAACCAGGAAATGGTTGAAAAGCTTTATGAACAAAACAAGGATAGGCAAATTTCCATGTATCGCTATATGTAAGTGGAAATAATTAATGAATGAAATAAGGAAGTGAACAGAAATGACGCTAAATATAATCTTCTTTTCAATTACGATTAAGAAACGAAAAGTAAGCACGGAAGAAGCTATTCATCAAGAAATGGTTGAGAAGCTCTACGAACAAAACAAAGACCGTCAAGCATCTATGTACCGTGGTATGTAATTAGAAAAAAATTTGCTGATTAGAAAGGTGGTTTTAAATATGTTGTTTTTACTAATGCAAGGTCGTGGCGCTAGTCTCTGGGTTTCGAAGGATACCACCTAGCTAGTCATAAAATTTAGGAGGTAACAATCATGCCGCTGCATATCTTATTATTGTCGCTATTCTTTATACCAAAGAAAAAAGGGTCATAATGATATCATATTGAAATCGAATTGCTAATAGCCGTAAGTGTTTGTTAACAAAATCTCCACATTTCCTTAAGCTAGTTACTGTGAAAATATGATAAATTCATATTAGAAAGAACAGGATCTATCTAAGGGGTGGAGAGTATGTTCATGGTTGTGATGGCTATCGTCATTACTGCGGCAATCGGCTGTGTTATTTCAGCTGAAATTAGTGTGGAATAATTAAGAAGCATCGACCAAAATAATCGGTCGATGCTTTATTTTTTTATCTTATTTATCTTCAGTCAAAGCTAAGAATTCATTAATATCATCAAGACAAATATGGACTGCCTTCTCCCAAAAGTCCGGTTGCGTCAAATCTACTTGTAAATGTTTCTGCGCTAGGTCCTCGACCGACATTGAGGCTGTATCCTTTAACAAGGCAATGTACTTATCTTCATAGCCCCTGCCTTCCTCAAGAGCATGAGCATAGATACCAAGTGAAAAAAGATAACCAAATGTATATGGGAAGTTATAGAATGGAACACCGGTTATAAAGAAGTGGAGCTTCGAAGCCCAGAATAACGGATGATATTCTTTCAAAGCATTGCTATATGCCTCTTTTTGTGCGGCAAGCATCAATTCATTCAACCGTTCTACTGCAACAGGACCTTGCTTTCTTTCTTCATAAAAACGCGTTTCAAACAAGAAACGGGCATGTATATTCATTAATAGTGCAACCGTTCTTTGGATTTTATCATCTAATAAAACGAGCTTTTCTTCTTCGTCCTTCGCATTCTTCACTGCCGCGTCAGCTACAATCATTTCGGCAAAGGTTGAGGCGGTTTCAGCAACGTTCATCGCATAATTTCGATTGAGATGATGAACACCCTTCATTGCGAATGTATGGAATCCGTGTCCCAGTTCATGTGCAAGGGTTGAGACGTTAGATGGAGTGCCTGAATAAGTCATGAAAATACGAGATTGATTACTTTCAGGAAAGAAAGTACAAAAGCCGCCAGGTGCTTTTCCAGGGCGATCTTCTCCTTCGATCCATTGTTCTTTAAACGCCTTCTGAGCAAATGAAGCCATTTTCTCACCAAAGATAGCAAAGTTCTGTTCGATAAATTCAGCACCTTCTTGATAAGAAACCTTTGAGGCTGTTTTTCCATATGGAGCATCTAAATCATACCAACTTAATTTTTCAAGTCCTAACAGCGTAGCTTTCCGCTCTAAGTATTTAACCAGCATTTGTTTATTTTCCGAAATAACTGTCCACATTGTTTCCAGCGTTCTCTTTTCCATGCGGTTAATACTAAGCGGTTCCTTCAAAACATCCTCCCAGCCACGCTTTTTGTAGACATTTAAACGGAAACCAGAAAGATGATTAAGAGTTTTAGCCAAGATGTCTGCTTGATCTCCCCAAGCTTTTTCCCAATTTTCAAAAATAGCTGTTCGAATTTCCCTGTCTGGGCTGGAAAATTTGTTGAAAGCCTGCCCGACAGAGAGTAGTTTCTCTTTGCCATTTTCGTTAAATGAGATTTTAATTTTTCCAACGATTAAATCATACAGTTGACCCCAGCTATGGTAACCGTCCACACCAAGGGCGCTGATAATAGCTTCTTCTTCTTTAGATAGCTTATCTTTTGCACGATCTCGTCGTTCATTTAATATGTAAGAGAGCACTTTGAGTTTTTCATCTGCTAACAACTGTACCCAAACGTCATCGTTGATTGTTGTTAATAAGCTATCAAATCTACCAAGAGCAGTTTGGAAAGCAGCGCTTAAACTGGTCACTCTTGCTTCAAGGTTATATGCTTTCTTGTCTTCGGTATTTTGTGCCTGCAAACATCCAACAAAGGCACCAGCTTGACGAAGCTTTTTGGCGGCATGCTCAAAGTCTTCAAGTAACTCTTGTAGGAATTTTGAATCCTCGGTTGTATTGAGTGGAGTCCAACTGCTAGCTTTTGCTTGGAAAAGATCAATTAACTCTGAAGTAAGGGTTAAGTGGTCTGCAAATTCTTTGGAATCACTGCCGCCTTTAAAAATTATTTCCAGGTCCCACACATCCGAATATGGAGTGGCTGTCATTCAATATACCTCCTTTATTTATGTACTTTCATTATTATATAGTTATTTTTCTAAAAATTCTATACATTACGCTTCCCGAAGGATGGAATGCAAAAGGGAATAAAAAAGAAATTCACCTAATCTTCAAATTTGTTTTTCAACCGTATGTAGTATAATTTAATCCAAGATTTAATATGCGGGAGAGGAAACTAGTGAAAAAAATACTGCTCGTTGATGATGAAACAAGAATGTTAGATTTACTTTCTCTTTATTTAACTCCCAAAGGGTATAAATGCATTAAAATGTCTTCCGCTCTCAAGGCAATTTGTTACTTGGAAAAGGAGAAAGCAGATATAATCTTGTTAGATGTTATGATGCCCGAATTGGACGGGTGGGAAGCATGTAAGGAGATTCGAAAAAACTGGGACATCCCGATCATTATGCTAACCGCTCGCAGTGAAAAAAATGATATTGTTAAAGGCCTAAAAATGGGTGCTGATGATTATATTTCTAAACCCTTCGACGAAGAGGAGTTAACTGCCCGTATCGACGCTGTCTTAAGAAGACAAACAGGTCATCCAACATTCATTGACTTTAATGGTCTTTCATTAAACGAGGATTCTTTTGATGTTTCATACAAGAATCAGCATATACCTGTCACACCAAAGGAATTTTCTTTATTAGCGCTTTTACTAAAGAATCATAACAAAGTGTTTACCAGGGAACATCTATTGAGGACGATATGGGGCTATGCGGCTCCAACAGAAGACCGGACAATTGATTCCCATGTTCGGAATTTACGGGATAAATTACGGAAAACGGGATTTCCTGTTGACGATTATTTGACAACCGTATGGGGACTGGGGTATAAGTGGATGGATAAGGATTCATAAATGAATACCTCATAGTTTAATATGGAGGGAAAAAAGTGAAGATTACAATGAAAGTCTATCTTGCTATTTTGACAGGAATCATGCTGATTTTGGCCTCAGGCTGCACAAATAAAAGCCAAGAACAGAAACCAGAACAGGAAAAGATAGCAAAAGTAAACTTTGATATTATCCAGGCGAAATCATTAAAAGTAGGTCAAATTCTGGGTATTGGCTATCCAGGAAATGATTTTGCTTTGTACGTAGCTACAGATGACGGCCTAAAAATGTATAATGGTTCTGAATGGTATGAAACAACAACGAACCAACATGATTACTTTGGCTTTCAAGCTATAAGTGCTGGTTTTATCGCAAGCGGTCAACCTCAAAAAGGTTCGGGTCTTAAGGACCCTCTCGGTGTAATTCAGAGTGTTGATAAAGGACAAACCCTCAAGAAAATATCCTTTTATGATCAGTCGCTCTTCCATTTCGTAGGTGCGAGTTTTTCAGGAAAAGGTCTTTATGTAATTAACGAAGAACCTAATGGAAAACTGGGTCAAGGCGTGAATTATTCTCTGGATAATGGAGCGACGTGGAAAAAAAGTGCATTAAAGGATTTTAACTCTGATTCATTTGGGATGATCGCGGTTCATCCGAAAAATGGCAATATCATCGCGATGTCGACAAGGTCTGGTATTTTTTATTCGACCGACAATGGGAACACCATGAAGCAAATTACAGATCCATTTATGGTTACGGCACTTACATTTAGTGGAGACTCAATTTTATTTTCAAGTGTGGAAAATGAAAAAGTACTATTAAAAACAATCAATCCTGCAACTGGAGAACAAAAGAATATCGCTTTCCCATTCCTTGATTATGATAATCCAATTACTTACTTATCGATTAATCCAAGAGATCCGAACCAAATCGCCTTCACTACTTATAAGAATGATGTATATGAATCTATTGATGGTGGAATGAAGTGGAATAATCCTTTACAAAATGGAAAAACAGAGCTGAAATAATCTTTAGCTCTGTTTTTTTAGGTTACAAGTAAAAAATATAAAATTTGGAACGAAGATAACTGTTTAGCTCCAGCGCCGCTAAACGGACGCTTCCGCTTTTCTATTTTTTCTTCTTCTCTTTTTCGGCTCGATAGAATTCATGGAACATTTTCATTAAGGCACGTTTTTCAATCCTTGAAACATAACTTCGTGATATTCCTAATTCTTTGGCAATCTCCCGTTGTGTTTTTTCTTTTTGTAGGTCAAGACCAAATCGCCCGATGATTACTTCCTTTTCTCGGTCATCCAGCACTTCAATATATTTTTTCACTTTCTCCAGCTCCATGTTCAGCTGAATCGTATCAATCACATCTTCTGATTCTGATTTAAGCACATCGATTAATGATATTTCGTTTCCTTCCTTATCTTGACCGATTGGATCATGCAAGGAAACATCTTTTTTTGTTTTCTTAAGAGCTCGTAAATGCATTAAAATTTCATTCTCAATACAACGTGCGGCATAGGTGGCGAGCTTTGTTCCTTTCCCCTCGGAGTAACTCTCAATCGCTTTAATTAACCCAATGGTTCCGATTGATATTAAATCTTCCGAATCCTCCCCAGTGTTTTCAAATTTTTTTACTATATGCGCGACCAATCTTAGGTTGTGTTCAATTAACATATTGCGCGCATGGGAATCTCCCTCTGCCATCAATCGAAGATATTTTCTTTCTTCTGCGGCAGATAGGGGTTGAGGAAAGGCATTATTTTTTACATAGGAAACAAGAAATAAGAATTCCTTCATTAAATATCCGAGAGCTGTTAAGATTCCAGACATCCACATCTACCCCCGTCTTTTTTGGCTTATTCGCCTATTATTAATTCCTATGAAGGAAAAGGGAAATTGTGTCTGTCCATAAACTTTTTTATTTAAGTAGGAATTTTATTATAAAAGGCTCTGTATACTTGGCTGTTGATTTCCACTCCAGGCGCTTCGCTTTCCGCGG
>NZ_NUOW01000030.1:0-7299 GCF_002584635.1 Bacillus sp. AFS031507 | reverse complement strand
ATCAATAATAACCTTTAACAGATCCTTTTAAAAAAAGCATCAACCAAGGACGGGTTGATGCTTTCTTGCTATTTCTATACTTTTTTCAGTTTAAATGGACTGACCATTAGGAATGATAGAATGATGATGATAAATAAGAATGTTTGGGAAGGGATATAGGGAATGGCTAAAAAGCTTAAGGTTGCCAAGCATCCTGCTGCTGTAATTGGTAGACCAGTAAAATAGCCATTGCTTTCCGTTATATTGAAGCGTGCTAATCTGAAGGCGCCACAACCGATGTAGAAAACGGTAAAAAATGAACCCGGTCCGCCAAATTCATGTAAAATTCCTTGATATAGTAATAGTGCAGGTGCCACGCCAAATGATATAATATCACTCATGGAATCCAATTGTTTTCCTAACTCAGATTCAATATTAAATTTTCGTGCAATCATGCCGTCAAAACGATCGGCCAATGCGGCAATAAAAATTAACAGCAGGCTTAATCTCAAATTCCCATGAAGCCCGAATACAATGGCAAAACCGCCCAATGATAAGTTTGTTAAAGTGATAACATTAGCTGTTTGTGATTTGAGTTTTTTTATTGTTTGATCTAGTACGTCTAATAAAAACATGCTCCACACCACTCCTTTCTTACAAGCCGGAAGGTAAATTAATTTCTTTCATTCATTCTATATTATTTAAGTTTAAGCGTTTTATGTCTTTTCGTAAAGAGTATTTTTACACTATTTGGGGGTAGTTAGATGATCCAAGGCTTTTATCGTCTATTGATTGAGTTAACAAATGGAAGGTGGACATCAGAAATCTTAAGAAGGTTTGCTCGTTCACATGTCAGTCGTTTCGTGGTACCATCCTTTGCAAAGATTTATCATTTAAATCAAGAAGAAATGGAGAAGGGCTTGTCAGAATATCCTACTCTTCATGATTTATTCGTCAGGACATTGAAAAAGGATGCAAGAGAAATTGATAAAGGTGAGAATTCAGTTGTCAGTCCGGTGGATGCGGTTATCGAAGATGTGGGTCCGATTAAAGAGACGAGTGATATTCATGTCAAAGGAAAGACGTATTCCATTGAAGAAATGCTGGGAAATCCACAACTATTAGCCAAGTATTTAAATGGTACATACATGATCCTTTATTTAAGCCCAAGTCATTATCATCGTATTCACAGCCCTGTCAATGGAATCGTCACCAAACAATGGACGCTTGGTTCAAAATCATATCCAGTCAATAAGCTGGGGCTAAAATATGGGGTTAGAACACTCGCCAAGAATTATCGAGTTATAACTGAAGTGAAAACGGATTATGGGCATGTTGCAATCGTAAAGGTTGGGGCTATGTTTGTTAATTCAATTGAAACCACACACAAGGGATCAGAATTAGTGAAGGGCGGCGAAATGGCTTATTTTAGTTTTGGTTCGACCGTAGTCCTGTTATTCGAAAAAGATATTTTTCAAATGGATTCAAACGTTCAGACCCCTAAGGACATTAAGGTTGGAGAAAAACTTGGGGTTTTGAGAAATCAGTAACAAAAAACAGCCTCAGAGACTTGGTCTTGAGGCTAGACAAAAAGAAAAGCTCTTATAGAGCTATTGCTAATTTTATGATGAAATTTTTATTTTATGGTATAAGGAGCGTCTGAGCATTTCTGACTCAATAAGTCCAATAAAATCAGGGCTTAAGTTCAATTCTCTTGCTTTAAAATATGACTCAATTAATAATTCATCTGACAGTTTCCGCACGGCAGAATCCACCTCCGATTTGAAAATAAATTGTTCTATTATATGAACCATAAGCATAAAATGGTATGTTCAATTGGTGTACCCTAAATCTACCAAATTTATTCCTATAGAACAATCGTTCTAACTATCCACAGCTTCTGGTGGATAACTTGTGATTACTTTGTTTATAAAATGATGAAATGTGTATGATTCAATGGGTATAATGTTAATAACTTTATCCACAAAGGTGTGAAATGAAGATTTTTGTCGAAAAATATTTTTTGATCTTTTTAATTTCATCCTATTTTAGAAAGATTTAGGCGCTCTTATAAAAAGCTATAATATTTTAAAATCATGTATTATCAGTTTTTGATGAATAATAAGACTATAAACAAATTACATTTAATCTTTGAAACAAAGGTTAAAATTGGTTATGATTGTACAAGAAAAAAATATTGAACGATTATATTTAGAATTCAATGAGGTGTAAGCTTAGTGCTAAAACAATTTTTACCGAATGAACATGTTAAAAGCATTCTTGATATATCCCCTGAACAGTTGAATGCAAAAGGGATTAAGGGGATCATTACTGATTTGGATAATACGTTAGTGGAATGGGATCGCCCCTACGCCACTCCTCAATTAATCAAATGGTTTGATGAAATTAGAAAACATAATATCCTCGTGACAATTGTTTCTAATAATAATGAAGAACGTGTCAAGGCCTTTTCTGATCCTTTAAAAATCCCCTTTATTTTTAGGGCTAGGAAGCCGTTTGCCATTGCCTTTCACAAGGCCATTTCACAAATGGGAATTAGAAAAGAAGAGGCAGTGGTAATTGGAGATCAGTTACTGACAGATGTACTTGGCGGGAACCGGGGTGGTTTTCATACGATCCTGGTTGTCCCTGTTGCTCAGACTGACGGATTTTTTACAAAATTTAACCGCTTTGCCGAGAGAAGAATTTTAAATTGGTTTCGAAAAAAAGGTATGCTTCAATGGGAGGATTAATGTGTGAGTGAACATCAACATATTTGTATGGGTTGTGGAGTAAAGGTCCAAACAGAAAACCCAGAGGAACTAGGATACGCCCCAACATCGGCCTTGGAAAAAGAAATGATTATTTGCCAGCGATGTTTTCGTCTTAAGCACTATAATGAGGTTCAGGATGTTAGCTTAACCGACGATGATTTTTTAAAAATATTAAATGAAATGGGAAAGTCAGATGCCTTAATCGTGATGATTGTTGACATTTTTGATTTTAATGGCAGCTGGCTTCCAGGTTTACACCGTTTTGTAGGAAGCAATAAAGTGCTTCTTGTTGGAAACAAGGTGGATTTATTGCCTAAATCTGTGAAGCATAGTAAGCTAATTCACTGGATGAAGCATGAAGCCAAAGAACTAGGGTTAAAGCCGGAAGATGTATTCCTTGTAAGTGCTGCGAAAGGCTTATTTGTTAAGGAAACGGCGGCGGCCATTGATGAACATCGAAATGGTAAAGACGTCTATGTGGTTGGGTGTACTAATGTTGGAAAATCTACGTTTATCAATCGAATCATTAAAGAAGTAACAGGAGAATCCGATGTTATTACCACCTCCCATTTTCCGGGAACGACGTTGGATATTATCAAAATTCCACTTGATGATGAAAAATCATTAATTGATTCGCCAGGTATTATCAACCATCATCAAATGGCGCATTTTGTTGATAAGAGGGATTTAAAAATTATCACCCCCAAAAAAGAGATCAAGCCAAAAGTGTTTCAATTGAATGAAGGACAAACCTTATTCTTTGGCGGCTTGGCCCGCTTTGATTATATTAGTGGCGGCCGAAGATCCTTTGTTTGTTATGTTTCCAATGAATTGAATATTCACAGGACCAAAATCGAGAATGCGGACGAACTCTATGAAAAGCATGTGGGGGAAATGCTGACACCGCCTCGTATGGAACAATTAGAATCTTTTCCTGAGCTTGTGAAACAGGAATTTATTGTGAAAGAAGCAAAAACGGATATCGTTTTCTCAGGACTTGGTTGGATTACCGTAAATGAGGCGGGTGCAAAAGTAGCTGCCTATGTACCAAAAGGTGTCCAAGCATTAATTCGAAAATCCTTAATATAAATAGATATTTTTAAGGTCAGGTTTTCACGTGCTGACATGGGTGGGGGGAATTCAGATGAAGAAATTATTTGCTGTTTTGGGGAATCCAATTGGACATAGTATGTCTCCGGTTATGATCAATGATTTATTTTCATTTTATAACATTGATGCAGCCTATCTTCCATTTCAAGTTAAGGAAGTGGATTTACATGATGCTGTCAAGGGATTAAAAGCGCTGGGTGTCAGTGGATTTAATGTAACTGTACCGCATAAAAGTAAAATCATTCCCTTTCTGGATGGCATAGATGAATTGGCCGCAAACATCGGGGCTGTGAATACCGTTGTAAATGAAAACGGTCAACTAATTGGCTATAACACAGATGGCCCTGGTTTTCTAAAAGGCTTAAATGCTTTTCTGCCTAAAATAACAGACCAAAAGGTTCTGATTATTGGAGCAGGCGGGGCTGCGAGAGCCATCTATTTAACTTTGGCAAAGGAAAACCCGCTCGTCTTGAACATTGCCAATCGCACGATAGAGAAAGCCTGGGAACTAATCAAAGAATGTCCTTATTCAGTTTTTTCTAGTGCTTGTTCGTTTGAAGAGGCAAGTGAATCATTAGGGGAATATGATTTAGTTATTCAAACGACACTGATTGGCATGTCCCCAAAAATTAATGAGCAGCCATTCCCACTAAATAAAATAAGGAATCAAACCGTCTTTTGTGATATCATATACAATCCGCTTGAAACGCAATTTTTACAAGAAGCGCGTCTTAATGGAGCAAGCATACAAAACGGGATAGATATGTTTGTATATCAGGGCGCACTTGCTTTTGAAAAATGGACGGGAATTTTCCCTGATGTGGAAAGAATGAGAGATAATGTTTTAAAACAATTAGGAGGAAGAACATGTTAACAGGTAAGCAAAAAAGTTTTTTACGGTCAAAAGCGCACCACTTAGATCCGATATTTCAAGTAGGTAAAGGTGGAGTAAACGAAAATATGATTAAACAAGTAGCTGATGCACTTGAAGCAAGAGAGCTATTTAAAGTCAGCATTTTGCAAAATTGTGAAGAAGATAAAGCGGCCGTTGCTGAGCAGTTAGCTGAAGGTACGGGTGCAGAAATTGTTCAACTTATCGGAAATACCATTGTCCTTTATAAAGAGTCTGTGGAAAAGAAAACAATTAAACTTCCATAATTGAATGTATAAGGAGACGATCGCATGTTGAAGGTGGGAATATTGGGAGGAACCTTTGATCCTCCGCATTATGGACATCTTTTAATTGCAAATGAGGTTCTTTCCACTCTTCAGCTTGATGAAATTTGGTTTATGCCAAACCAAGAGCCTCCCCATAAGAGAAAATCAGAATCGATTAAAAATGAAGATCGCCTGCAAATGCTGGAATTAGCAATCGGTGGAAATGCTGCTTTTCGAGTGGAAACGATTGAACTTCATAGGCAAGGTCCTTCTTATACGGTCGATACCATGAAGATGATTAATGACCAGTACCCTGACCATCAGTTTTTCTTTATTATTGGGGCGGATATGATTGAATACCTGCCGAAATGGCATAAAATAGACGAACTTATTAAACTTGTCCAATTTGTTGGAGTTGAAAGACCGGCATATAGCAGTCAAACAGAATACCCTGTCCTTTATGTAGATGTTCCTGCACTGGATGTGTCATCTAGTATGATTAGGGATAGGGTGAAGAACGGAAAGACAGTTCGTTATCTACTGCCTGATCCGGTCGTTCAATTTATCGAGGAGAAGCATTTATATGGAACGTGAAGAGGCGTTAAAGCTTGTAAAGGAACAATTAACCGATCATCGCTATCAGCATACTTTGGGAGTAATGGAGACAGCGATAGCACTTGCAAAGCAATATGGAGGCAATGAACAAAAAGCCGAATTAGCTGCGATTTTTCATGATTATGCAAAATTTCGTCCAAAAGATGAAATGAAGGAAATCATTACTGGTCAAGGATTTCCACAGGATTTGCTTGAATTTAATTCGGAATTGTGGCATGCACCTGCAGGGGCCTACTTGGTGGAAAAAGAAGCGGGCATCAGCGACCGTGAAGTATTGGAAGCAATCCGTTATCATACATCGGGAAGACCAGGAATGACTTTACTGGATAAAATTATTTATTTAGCCGATTACATTGAACCAGGCCGTCATTTTCCAGGCGTGGAAGAGGTACGAGATATGGCTAAAGAAAATTTAGATAAAGCACTAATTAAGGCCATTCAAAATACGATCATGTTTTTATTAAAAAAGAATCAAACAATATACCCTGATACATTCTATACGTACAATGATCTAATCAAAAAACTGGAGGATTGATTAATGGATAATCAAGAACTACTAAAAATTGCTGTTAAAGCAGCGGATGACAAACGTGCTGAAGACATTTTAGCCCTAAATATGAAGGGGATTTCTTTAATTGCTGATTACTTTATCATTTGTCACGGAAACTCAGACAAACAAGTACAGGCGATTGCAAAGGAAATGAAAGAACAAGCCCAAGAACATGGATATGACGTAAAAAGAATTGAGGGTTATGATGAAGCAAGATGGGTGTTGATTGATCTTGGCGATGTTGTTGCCCACGTATTCCATCGTGACGAAAGAAGCTATTACAAATTGGAACGTCTATGGGGCGATGCGCCGTTGGAAGACATCCACAGTGCGCTAAATTTATGAGCTATCAGCAATTTGCCTATCTCTATGATGAACTGATGAAGGACGCACCATATGATGAGTGGGTCCAGTTTGTCAAAGATAAATGCGTGAACTATAACGTTACTGGCACTCGCTTGCTTGACCTAGCATGTGGGACAGGTGAACTCTCCGTCCGATTAGCTCAAGACGGATTTCAAGTAACGGGAGTCGATTTATCTGAGGATATGCTAGCTGTGGCACAGGCGAAGGCCGAGGATGAAGGGGTTAGAATTCCGTTTTTTCAGCAGAATATGGCTGACTTGGAGGGCCAGGGGGAATTTGATGTCATCGGTATTTTTTGTGATTCGTTAAATTATCTTCAGTGCGAGCAAGAGGTAATGGATACTTTTTCAAACGCCTTCCAGCATTTGAGCGATGAAGGCATATTCGTTTTTGATGTTCATTCGATTTATAAAATTTCTCATTTATTCATTAATCAAACCTTTGCTTCCAGTGAGGATCATGTCTCATTTATCTGGAATAGCTTCCCTGGAGAAAGTTCGAATAGTGTGGACCATGAGTTAAGCTTTTTTGTTTTGGATGAACGGACAGGAAAGTATGACCGATTTGATGAGATTCATTTTCAACGAACATATCCAGTCCAGCAATATTCAGACTGGTTAGTCGAGACTGGTTTTGAATTGTTGGAGGTTTGTGCTGATTTTAAAGATGCTAAGCCCTCAACACAATCAGAGCGAATCTTTTTTGTAGCAAAAAAAATAGAGAAAGCCATCTAAAAAATAAGATGGC